>JANPKC010000236.1:0-6680 GCA_031425855.1 Actinomycetes bacterium
CGTCGAAGCGGCCCTGCTGCAGCGCCAGCCGGAGGTTTGCGCGGACACCGACAGGGACGCCCATGCTCGAGCGCCGCGATACCGGCACGGCCGCGCCGATCGCGATCACGTCCGGGTTCTCCCCACGGGCGAGCGCGCGACGCCCGGCGATCAGGTCGGACGTCCGGGCGGACGGGGCGAGCACGGTGACGTCGTGGCCGAGCGCACGCAGCTCCTTCGCGACCCCGGCGACGTGCTGGTTGACGTCGTGGGGCAGCGACCACGCGAACGGAGACACGAGGCAGATGCGAAGAGCCATCGCGCGGACTCTACTAGTGGCACACCGATTGATCAATCAGTCAAGAAATCTCGTCTCGATTGATTTATCAATCAAGTGCACAGATTCTCGTCCATTTATCGTCAATCTTCACTGAATCTACGCTCGACTAACCGATGTCACAAAAATAGTTCAGAGATACCGTTTCTTTTCTTGACACGGTGTGCATAATCCCGACGGATTTGGCCGAACCTTTCACAAGGAGTGACTCGATGAAGGATCGTCCCGCGTGCCCAGGATCACCGCGCGCCTCCCGCTTGCTCCCGATTCTCGCCCTCGTGGTGGTGTTTGCGAGCGGTGGTTCGGCGTCTGCGCTCTCTGAAGCGCAAGCTCCCGTGCGGACAACGACCGTCGACGCGCAACTCACCACGCAGCTTGCCGCGAACCCGACGGGCGGCGTCGCTGCGATCGTGACGGCATGGAACCGTGACGACCTCGATGCGATCCAGAAGCTCGGCGTCCAGGGGACGCAGCTTCGCGTTCTCCCGATGATCCTGACCACGTCGTTGACATCGCTGCAGCTCGAAGCGCTGCGATCGTCGCCGCTCGTGCGCAGCGTTTATGCCGACACGAAGCACAAGCTCTTGATGGAGGACAGCACGTGGATCACGCGAGCTCGGTACGCCTGGAGCTCGACCACGAGCCCGGGCGGCCCCCAGGGCCTCGGGATCACAGGTAAAGGGGTCGAGATCGCCGTGATCGACACCGGCATCGACGGCCGCCACGAGGACGCGGACAACCTCGTCGAGTACTGCGAGACCACGACCGCCGCCGGTACCGGCAGCCGCAATCAGGTGCTGTGCTCGCCGTTCAATCCTGCCTCCGGCAACGCCGGCCCGGCCGGTCCGACGAACACGGCCCGCGGCGACGCGATCGACGACGAGGGTCACGGGACCCACGTCTCCGGCACAGTGGCCGGCTCCGGCCACGCGAGCGGCGGCACGCAGAACACCCACAGCACGATCGGGATGGCGCCGCACGCCAAGCTCCGCGTCTACTCGGCCAACGCGGGCACGTCGCTCCTCTCGACCCAGATCCTTGCCGCGTACGACGACATGACCTACAAGAAGATCAACGGGCTGAACAACGTCGTCGCCACGAGCAACAGCTTCGGCGGCGGCGACGGCCTCAACTACGACCCCGAGTCGCCCGACAACATCGCCGTCAAGCGCGCCTACGACGCCGGAATCCTCAGCGTCTTCGCCGCCGGAAACTCCGGCCCCGAGCACAACACCCTCTCGCGCCAGTGCGTGAACCCGTTCGTCGTGTGTGTCGCCGCCTCGACGAAGCCCGACTCGGTGGTCATGTTCTCGTCGCGGGGGCGCCCGAGTCAGCCCGAGGACACGAACCGCGACGGCGTCGTCGACGACACCGACGTTCAGCCGGACAACCACGACCGCCGGCTCGGTCAGGCGCTCAACCTCGGCCTCTACCGCCCGACGCTGACGGCTCCCGGCGTCAACATCAACTCGATGTCGGCGAACTCGCTCGGGTGCCGCGAGGACGACATGATCCTCCCGGGCTCCGAGCTGCCGAAGTCCGGCTGCTACGAGCCTCTGAACGGCACCTCGATGGCGACCCCGCACGTCTCGGGCCTCGTTGCCCTCGTCGTGCAGGCGTATCGCGGCGCGCACGGCGGCGCGACGCCGTCGCCCGCGCAGGTGACGGAGATCCTCGAGCGCTCGGCCAACACCTCCAAGCTGCCGGCTTACGAGGCCGAGGAGCAGGGGACGGGTCGGATCGACGCCTACGAGGCCGTGCGCTTCGCGCGCACGTACCCGAACGGGCTCCGCAAGCCGAACATCGGCCACGCGACACCCCCGTTCCAGCAGGGTGCGTATCCGGGCGGGCCGAACTCGATGCCGCCCGCAGAGCAGGAGGTCGGCTGCACCGGCACCGCAAGCTGGACCGCCGGCAGCCCCGAGTCCGCCCTCGACCCCGTCGGCCAGCCTCCCGGTCCGGGGATCATCACGCCCCGCTACGGCCAGCACTTCATCAACGTGCCCCCGAAGACGGAGCGGCTCCGGCTCACGATCAATTGGGCCTCGCATCCCGGCGCAAACCTCTACGTGCGGCTCTGGCGTCCAGGCGTCGACCCGAACGGCGAGGTCGCCCCGGCCGGGCCGAATCGCGTCTGGCCCGACCAGGAGGCCGTCGGCCTGCTGACGATCGGGACGCAGCGCTTCCTCGACGTCCGCTCGCCCGAGGAGGGCACCGGGACGCCGACTCCGCCGACGATCCCGTCCGGCCAGTGGATCCTCCGCGTGTACCACCGCATCGGCGGTGCGCCGACGGCATGCGGTGCGACGCAGGAGAGCCCGAAGCAGATCGAGGGCTTCAAGTACTCGGTCAAGACGGAGCTCGGCCTCGTCACGCACGCGCCGACGGTCAGGATCGACTCGCCGGCGGCGAACGCGAACACGACCGGCCGGTTCGTCGACGTGCGTGGCCGCGCCGGCTACCCGCCGCCGGACAACCCCTCGATCGGCAACACGGGGCACTCGTGGGAAGGCGTCACGAACTGGGAGGCTCCCGGTTCGGCGCAACCCGCGGGCGGCACGCCGGTGCCGAGCCCGGACAACAGGCCGGTGCTCTACATGCACGGCAATCCGACTCCGCCGCTGGCCCGCGCGACCGAGGCGAGCTGCACCGGCGACGGCAGAACCGACGTCGTGCTCCTCGCCTGCGACGGACCGTTCCTCCATCCAGCGACTGAGCTCTCCGGCAGCCCTGCCGGGTCGTCCTGGAAGACGACGGAGGCGGACATCATCCTCGACGGGACTGCCGACCGGAACGTCTTCGACCCGAACTGGGTCTACCGGGTCACGAGCCCGACCACCGTGGCGGGAGCGATGACGGTCGAGTGGTGGGGCAGCTGTATCGGCTGCGCGAACGACATCGGCTTCCAGGCCGACTGGAACATCCGGCTCTGGGCGGACGGCGTGCTGCGTTTCGAGCAGCGTGTCACCGCGACGCCCGAGAGCCCGGGGACGCCATCGCGGCTCGTGGAGACCGTGAGCCTTCCGTCGATCACCGCGAACAATCGCTTCACGCTCCACATCGATCCGGTCTACATCGACAGCCAGGCTCAGACGTTCATCTACTACGACTCGAAGAACCCGTGCGCCCCCGGCGCGACGGGAGCCTGTGACTCACTCGTCCGGCTGCCGATCGGCGGCACGGGCGGTGGCGGCGGACAGGAGGCGGGGCCGCAGAACGTGCGCGTCACCGACCTCCCGGCGGACGCTCCCTACCCGGCAGCGCCCCGGACGCCCGCGTTGCGGGTGGCCTGGGATCCGGTTGCAGGGGCGTCGAGCTACCGCGTCTACCGGAGCACGAACCCGCTCGTCCGCGGCAGCCAGGTCTACTCGGGTGTCGGCACGACGTGTACGTCACCGGAGGCCCCGGCACCGGAGCCGTCGGACGCTCCCCCCGGTCACGACCGGGCCGGTCTCTGTTTCACGGACACGGGCGTCTCGCTCCGGACGACGTACTACTACCGCGTCGTCGCGGTCAAGGCAGGCGCCGACTCGCAGAACTCGGCTATCGCCTACGGTTCGCCGACGCGCTACGACCGGCAGGTGAAGCTGAAGGTCGACCGGCTCTACGGCCCGCAGTACTGGGAGTACGCGCTGGTCGATCCGAGCCCGAACCCGACGAAGGACGAGCCGGGCACCGAGTGGCGCTTCCTCTGGGACACGCTCGAGCTGACGCCGGGGGTGCACAGCATCTTCGCGCGGTCGTTCACGCAGGGGATCGGCTCGACGAAGGCCCAGCGTCAGGTGCGCGACGACGGCACCACGGAGCCCCCGCCTGGCGGCGGCGGCTGCCCCGACGACGACGACGGGGACGGTGACGACGACGACGACGACGGCGACCTCGACGACGACGGGGACGACGGCGACGACGACTGCGAGGACGACGACGACGACGAGGAGGACGAGGACGACTAGCACGGCGTCCGGAAGCGTCCTCAGGCGAGGGCCGGCACCGCCGGCCCTCGCCCCCACGCGTCTCGTAGAGCGAATCAGCTTGCAGCCACATCTACACATCTAGGAGGTTCGACGATGAGAAAAATTCTCGTCGCGGCGCTCGGGCTTGCGACGTTCCTCGGGTTGACCGCCACGGCGGCCGCCCACGAGCTCGACCACCCGGCGCCGGCCTTCTCGGCCGGGGCGCCAATCGGAACCGGGCTCAACTCGGGCGGTCCGGGGGCTACGTGGAAGCTGATCAAGACGTTTGCCACGGGCAACCCGCACACCGACCTCGACTTCTTCACCAGAAAGGGTGAGATCTACGCGTCGGTCGGCACGCTCGCCGTCGGCCCGAACGGGGGAGGCCAGACGATCATCAAGCTCACTCAGGGCGGCGAGGTCGTTGAGAACCCGCTGAGCCCGGCGAGCCCGCAGTTCGTCTCGAGTCATCCGTCGGCCTCCTGTCTCAGCGACCCGGCCGCGGCGCTCGGTCTCCAGCACGACGTCGAGGCGACCCCGAAGGGGAACACGATCCTCAACACCGCGAGCTCCGCCGCGTCGAGGCGCGACGCGCAGCTCTTGATCGACGCGACTGACAACGAGGGCCGCTGCCACGACGCGACCGTCTTCGGCCTCGACCCGAACTCCCCGCAGGGTGGCCTCGAGATCATCGATATCACGAACATCGCCGCTCCGGTCGAGATCGGCCTGACGAGCCACATCGGCGAGGGACACACAGTCAACATCGACCCGAAGCGCCCGCATATCGCGTACGCGGTCACTTCGGACTCCGTCACGGTGACCTGCAACGCCGACGACACGTCATGCACGCGCATGAACGAGAGCCCGACCAGCTCCCAGCGCTTCAACCTGGACGGCTTCGAGGTGATCGACCTCTCCTCGTGCATGAACTTCGAGCCCCTGACAAGCGTGATCGTCAAGCGCATGACCTGCCGCCCGCAGGTGTACCGCTACCGGTACCCAAGCGCCCTCATGGCCCTCGGGCACACCGTGGACGCGCTCTCGGGGTGCCACGAGCTGGAGATCTACCCGAACGACCGCCTCACCTGCGCGAGCATCAACGCCACGATGCACTTTGACCTGAGCGGCGCCTTCGACAAGAACGGGAAGCCAAAGGGCACGCCACTGCCCTGCCGTACTCGGGCGAGCTCGTCTCCTCCGCCGTACGCGAAGAGCCCGGCGCTCGGAGGCGCGGTCGTCACCGACTGCGTCTTCGACGGGAGCGGACAGGAGTTGACCATTCCGCGCTGGCTCACGATCGGCGCGCCGTCGCTCACAGGCGTCAACTTCCTCGGAAGCGCGTTCCATCAGGGGCGGGGCGGTCAATATGACTCGACTCAGGACGTCGACGTCTCACACGAGGCCGAGCTCAGCGGCTCGCAGAGGTTGATCCTCGCGACCGACGAGCGCGGCGGCGGCGTCACGCCGCCCGGTGCGACGTGCGTCGGCTCGCCGGGTACTCCTACCGACAACAAGCTCGGGAACGGTGGCATCCACGCCTACCGCGTTGACAAACTCCAGAGCGCTTCGCCGAGCGGGCCTGACGCCGCCGCCGCCACGACGGCGTGGAAGGCCTACGCAGCCTCCCCGACCGGCCCCAAGGCGATCTACCGGGCGAACATCCATACCGGCCCGCAGGCGACGGTCTGCACGGCACACGTGTTCCAGCAGATTCCCGGCCAGAATCGAATCTTCATGGGCTGGTACTCGCAGGGCACCCAGGTCGTCGACTTCGTCGAGCACCCCAACGGCACGGTCGAGTTCAAGGAGGCGGGCTGGTTCATCCCCGAGAACGCGAACACGTGGACGTCCGCCGTCTTCAAGGCGAAGCAGAACGCCGACGGAACGTTTACCTATTGGGGTGCCACGGGCGACTTCAACCTCGGGGCGGCTGGACGAAGCGCCATCGACATCTACAAGGTGACGCTGCCCGCGCCGCCGAGGCCGTTCGGGCAGGACGGCGGGGGAGGCTGTGGGTCGAACGACGACGACGATGCCGACGGCCTCATCGACAGTCGCGAGACCCTCCTGTTCACGCTGCTCGGCATCCCGGACTCGGACCTCGACGGGATCAAGGATGGGAACGATGACGCCAACGGAAACGGGCGGGACGACGAGGACGAGGACGACGACGACGGTTGCCCCGACCGGGACAGCGACGGCGACGGCACCGACGACGTGGACGAGGACGACGACTCGCCCGGCCCGACGCCGACTGCACACGAGGGCCGGCGCAAGCCGGCCCTCGTCGTTTCGGCTGCGGTACGCGCGCCGCGATGGAGCGGGTCACGATCAAGGTGCGCCAGAGCGGCCCGTACCTCGTCACCGGGCCGTTCACCCTCACCGACGCAGACGGATCCGTCTACGAG
>JANPKC010000237.1:0-12364 GCA_031425855.1 Actinomycetes bacterium
CCGATGAGACGCACATCCGCGGCAGGATCCGCAGGCTGGTCGCGTGGCGCGCGTACTCGATCGAGGAGATCGGCGCCAGGTCGAGCTGCCCGTCGAGGAGCATCCCGTTCAGCTCGGTCGGGACGCCCTGCACCTCCTCCACCTCGGCGTTCAACCGGTGGAAGACAGGCGCCATGTTCACGTAGCTGATGCGGCCGAGCCTGATCACGGTCAGCGCCTCCGGTTGACGACAGCGTCCGCGAGCGACTCGAGCTCTTCCCGGTGGAGGCCGCCCTCGATGCTTGCCCGCGCCCGGCCAGCGTAGTCGAGCGCCACGTCGCGCGAACGCTCGAGCGCGCCGGCGGCTGCGACGCGCACGAGGGCGCCGTCGAGCGGCCCGCCCGCGAGCGCGGCGCGGACGACGTCGTCCTCCTGCGCAGCGAGCAACAGCGGCAGCGTCGGCGTCCCCTCGCGCAGGTCGGTGCCGGCGACCTTGCCCGTCTCGATCGTGTCGCCGGAGCAGTCGAGGATGTCGTCGGCGATCTGGAAGGCAATCCCGAGGTTGAGCCCGAAGCGGCCGAGCGTCCCGCCCGAGCCGAGCGAGCAGGCTGCCTCGAAGAGCTTCCCCGTCTTCAGCGAGCAGCGCTCGAGGTAGGCCTCGACCGTCGTGTTCGGATCGTGCTGCTGCCGCCGCTGCATCGCTTCGCCGCGGGCGAGGCACAGGCACGCGTCCGCGAGCGTCGCGACCGCGACGACGTCGCCCTCGGCGGCGAGCTCCGCGAACGCGCGTGCGAAGAGATAGTCGCCGGTCGCGCGTGCGGCGCCCTCGCCGTGCGCCGCCCACGCAGCCGCCTTGCCGCGCCGCACCTTCGCCCCGTCGACCAGGTCGTCGTGGACGAGCGTTGCCATGTGCACGAGCTCGACCGCGGCGCCGGCTGCGACGGGCGGGGCCACGTCGGGCGAGGCGCAGAGGAAGGTGAGCAGCGGCCGCAGCCGCTTCCCACCCGCGGCGAGCGCGTCGGCGCCCACCTCGGCGACACGCCCGCCGTGCGAGCCGACGGCCGCGGCGAGCCGCTCCTCGACCTCCTCCAGATAGGAGTCGAGCCCCGGCAGCGCGCGGACCTCCTCGAGGGTCGTCACGCGGCGGTCCCGGTGTGCAGCGCGACGATCCCGCCGCCGAGGCGGCGATAGGTGACGTCGCCGAAGCCCTGCGCCCGCATCAGCGCTGCCAGCTCGTCGGGGCCGGGGAAGCGCCGCACGCTCGCCGGCAGGTAGGTGTAGGCCTTGCCGCCGGGGAGGACCTTGCCGGCGAGGGGGATCAGGACGTCGAACCAGAGCCGGTAGAACAGCTTCAGCGGCCCCCGGGGCTTCGTGATCTCGAGGATGCCGACGCGGCCGCCCGGCTTCAGCACGCGCCGCAGCTCGGCGAGCCCGCGCTCGAGGTCGGCGACGTTGCGAACGCCGAAGCCGACCGTTGCGGCGTCGAAGGACGCTTCCGGGAACGGCAGCTCGAGCAGGTCGCCCTGGATCCACTCGATCGAGGCGTCCTTGCGCCCGGCGCGCTCCAGCATCGGCGCCGAGAAGTCGAGCCCGACGACCTCGCCGGCTCCAGCCTTGCGCGCGGCGATCGCGAGGTCGCCGGTGCCGCAGCAGCCGTCGAGCACGCGGTCGCCCGCCGAGACGACCTGGCGCACGGTCAGCCGCCGCCAGCGCTGGTCGAGCCCGGCCGTCATGACGCGGTTCATCAGGTCGTAGACCGGCGCGATCCGGTCGAACATCGTCCGGACGCCCTCGGCGGGAAGCGTGCCCGACTCGTGGCTCACGTCTGTCCCCAGCGCGCCGCGAGCGTGTTGTCGAGCCCGAGCTGGTCGAGGATCCTCGCGACGACGAAGTCGACGAGGTCGGCGACCGTCTCGGCGCCGTGGTAGAAGCCCGGCGCGGCGAAGAGGATCACGGCGCCCGCCTGCTGCAGGGTCGCGAGCCCGTTCAGGTGGATGAACGACAGCGGCGTCTCGCGGGGCACGAGCACCAGCTTACGGCCCTCCTTCAGCGCCACCGACGCCGCCCGGTGGATCAGGTTGGCCATGGCGCCGGTCGCGAGCGTGCCGACGGTGGACATCGAGCACGGGCAGACGACGTAGGCGTCGACCTTCGCGGAACCGGAGGCGTACGGGCTCTTGTAGTCGTTGACCCCGTAGACGGTCACGTTCTCGGCTCCGCCGATGAACCGCTCCAGCACGTCGTCGCGCGGGAGCGACGCGTCGCCGTACAGCTCGGTCGCGATCACCTCGACGCCCGCGGCGGACGCTGCCAGGCCGACCTCGCAGCCCGCTTCCGTCAGCGCGCGCAGCAGCCTGGCGGCGTACGGCGCGCCCGACGCGCCGGTCACGCCGAGGAAGACACGCATGGACTTAGCCCTTCGGGCCCTTGGAGGCGTCGAGGAACGCGCCCAGCTTGGCGAGGTTCTCCTCGCCGAGACCTGCGTACGGCGGCATCACGTTGTTGCCGAACTGCGCCGGATTGGTGACGTAGTTCTTGAAGTACTCTGCGCCGCGGTTCGACGCGCCGACCTCGTCGAGCGCTGGCGCGCCGAGGTTGGCGGCGCCGGTGCCGAGGTACTGGTGGCACTGGCCGCACCCGGCCTGCGCGAAGATCTCCGCGCCCTGGACGGCGGTCTCGTTCCCGGCGAACCCCTGCGCCTCCGCCCACTCGGGCACCGCCTGGACGAGCTGTGAGCCGAGCGCCTCCTCGGCCGTGGCGCCCTTGTAGGTGAGGGTGCCCATCGCGAGCACGACGATGATCGCGGCGACGATCGCGACCGGCCGCCGGGACAGGCGCCGCTCGCGGCGGAGGTCGATGAACGGGAGCGCGATCAGGATCGCCAGCAGGATGTTCGGCACACCGACGGTCCCCAGCACGACCGTGTCCGGCCACTTGAAGATCCGGAGCAGGTAGAAGAGGAAGTAGAAGAACCAGTCCGGCCGCGGGATGAAGTCGGTCGTCCCCGGGTCGGCCTCCTCGGTGTAGTGCGGGCCGAGCCAGCCGGCATCCTCCGAGCCCTCCGCGGTGAAATACCAGACGCAGGCGAGCCCGATGATGACGCCGACGACGACGAGGCTCATCACCGTGTCGTGGAACATCGCGTGCGGGAAGAAGGGCTTCCCGTCGCGCTCGACGTCCTCCTTGTAGCGCTTGTGCTGCGCGCGCCGCTCCTCGATCCGCCTACTCGCCATTCGCGCTCCCGCGGCCGCCCGGCCGCATCAGCCCGCGGCGTCCCCGCCCGGTGTCGCGCGGCTCGCCGCGATCCCGTCCGGCGGCATCCTCCGACCAGGGCGGCGAGGTGACGCCGAGCCGGATCACGAGGTACAGGTGCAGGCCGATCAGCCCGAAGATCGCGCCTGGGATCGCGAGCATGTGCAGGGCGTAGAACTTGCTCAGCGTGTCCGACCCGATCTCGGCGCCGCCGGAGAGGAACTGCGCCAGGAAGGGCCCGACGAACGGTGCCGTCCCGTTCAGGTTGATCCCGACGACGGTCGCCCAGTAGGCCGTCTGGTCCCACGGCAGCAGATAGCCGGTGAAGCCCTCGAGCATCCCCATCGCCAGCAGCAGCACGCCGATGATCCAGTTCAGCTCGCGCGGGTACTTGTAGGCGCCGAACAGGAAGACCCGCGCCATGTGGAAGAACATCAGGATGATGAAGACGCTGGCGCCCCACTTGTGCATGCCGCGGACGAGCCAGCCCAGCGTGACGTCGTTCGTGATCGCCTGGATCGACGCGTACGCCGATTCCGGGTCGGGCTTGTAGTACATCGCCAGCACGACGCCGGTGATCGCCTGGACGAGGAACGCGGTCAGCGTCGCGGAGCCGAGCGTGTGGAACCAGCTCGTGTCCCGCGGGACCTTGCGGAAGAGGAAGTACTTGACGCCGCCGACGAGGCCGGAGCGCTCCTCCAGCCAGTCGAGCGGATAGAGCGCGATCGCCTCGAGCTGCGCGCGGCGGGCGGACTTGGCGGCTATTTCGGCACCTCGATCGGGTAGAGCCACGCGGACGGCCCGTCGACGTGGACACCCGGCACCTGGCGGCCGTACTTCTTGATCCGCGCGCGGGCGCCGGCGCCCTCGACCTCGGCGACGCTGTAGAAGCGGCCGAGGAAGAGCGTGCCGTTGCGGATCGAGAACTCGGCGCGGTCGAGCGCGCGCACCGGCGGGCCCGCCGTCCTGTTCCCCTCCGTGTCGTACTGGCCGCCGTGGCACGGGCAGCCGAACCCGGTGGCGAGCACCGGCGTCAGCTCGACGCCCTGCTTGCCGACCGTCTTCTTCCCCTCCTCGTTGATCAGCCCGTTCGGCTGCACCGGGCAGCCGAGGTGCGCGCAGCGGGAGTAGAGCGCGGTGAAGGACGGCACGCCTTCCTCGATCCCGTTGTTGCGGATGAACATCGTCCGCCGGGTCACCTCGCCGACCTCGGGATCCTCCATGTAGGTGGCGATCACGAACTCGCCCTCGGGGAACGCGTCGATCGGGCCGAGCTCGACGTCCTGCTCGGACTGGTTCGTGAACGACGGCAGGACGGCGAAGCCGAGCACCGGCACCGTGATCAGGCCGCCGATCACGCCGCCGAGGCCGAGAGTCGCGGCGGAGAGGAACGTGCTGCGCGGGTAGGCGGCCGGCTCGTCTTCCTGGGCGACGATCGCGATGCGCTCTTCACGGCGCTCCGGCTCGACGGCCGGCGCGGGCGTGCGCACTGGCCGCGTCACGTCCCGGATCCAGAGGAAGCCGAAGGCGACGGCGATCACGGCGCCGACGACGGCAACGACCGTGCTGACGACGATCCCCGTGAGGACGCAGGCGATGCCGACGGCGAAGCCGAGTGGCCACAGGCTCGGCGGCGGCAGGTGCGGCTTGTCGTGGTCGCTCAAGTCTCTGGATTCAACCCCTGCGCGGTGCGCGCTGTCAACGACGTATCAGCTGCCGCAACCCGCGGCCCAGCCCGATTCGGCTAGCGCCATTCTGTACCACGTCGGCGTCGGCGTGCGCCGGTATGCCGTACTCGCTCCAGCGGCGGTCGACGAGCTCGCGGATCTCCTCGCTCATCGCGATCTCCTCCGGCCACTCGCGCGCGCCCTCCTCGGGCAGCTTCGCGGTGGCGTCGATCCCGAGCTTGCCGCCGACGAACTGGCGTGTCGGAGCATGGTCGAGGTGGTCGAGCGGCCCCTCGGCGATCACGACGTCGCGCTTGGGGTCGACGTTGGCGCCGACGTAGAAGAAGACCTCCTCGTAGTCGTGCACGTTCACATGCGCGTCGACGACGACGACCGACTTCGAGAGGCTGAGCATCCCGAGCCCCCAGATCGCGTGCATCACCTTGTGCGCGTGCCCCGGGAAGGTCTTCTTGATCGAGACGATGACGCAGTTGTGGAACGCGCCGGCGACGGGGAGGTCGTAGTCGACGATCTCCGGCACGGTCATCCTGATCGCGGGCAGGAAGATCCGCTCGGTCGCCTTTCCGAGCCACGCGTCCTCCTGCACCGGCTTGCCGACGACGATCGACGGGTAGATCGCGTCGCGCCGCATCGTGATCGCGCTGAGGCGGAAGATCGGGAACGGCTCCGGAGGCGTGTAGTAGCCGGTGTGGTCGCCGAACGGCCCCTCGATCCCGAGCTCGCCCTTCTCGATCGTCCCCTCGAGCACGATCTCGGCGTTGGCGGGGACGTCGAGGTCGACCGTCTTCGCCCGCACGAGCTCGACCGGCTCGCCCTTGAGGAAGCCCGCGAGCATGAACTCGTCGATGTGCTTCGGCAGCGGCGCGCTCGCCGAGTACGCCGTGACCGGGTCGAGCCCGAGCGCGACGGCGACCGGGATCTTGCCGTCGGTGGCGAGGTAGTCGGCGCGGCCGTCCTTGTGGATCTGCCAGTGCATGTAGGTGGAGCGCGCGTCGATCTTCTGCATCCGGTACATGCCCACGTTGCGGACACCGGTGTGCGGGTCCTTCGTGATCACCGCCGGCAGCGTGATGAAGGGGGCAGGGTCTCCGGGCCAGCAGCGCTGGATCGGGAGCAGGCCGAGGTCGACGTCGTCGCCAGTGAGGACGACCTCCTGGCAGGCGCCGCGCGAGACCGTCTTCGGCAGCGAGTCGGCGATCGACTTCAGCTTCTTCAGCCCGCGCACCTTGTCCACGAGCCCCTGCGGCGGCTGCATCTCGAGCACGTCCTCGAGCTTCCCCGCGACGTCGTCGAGCCGGTCGACGCCGAACGCCATGCACATCCTCCGCTCGGTGCCGAACTGGTTGATCAGGAGCGGGTGGCGCGAGCCGCGCGGGCTCTCGAACAGGAGCGCGGGCCCGCCGGCCTTCACCGTGCGGTCGACGATCTCCGTGATCTCGAGGTCGGGATCGACCTCGGCGGCGACGCGAACGAGCTCTCCCTCGTCCTCGAGCAGCCGGATCCAGTCGCGCAGGTCGCGGGGCGGAGCCATGCGCTCAGTCTACGGAGGCGCTAGTGGCTGCGGCGGCGGTGCCGCGCCATGCGCGAGAGCTCGCCGAGCGCGATCACGGCGATGAAGATCAGGCCGACGACGAGCATGCCGGTGATCACGTTCCTGCCCTCTTCGGCGGCGTTGGCGACGAGCCAGGCGGTCATGGCGCGAGCTTAACCGACGCGTTCGGCGTGCGCAGCGAGAGACCGGTCGACGGCGTCCCGTCCGGGCTCGCCGCCGAGCCGGCGGGCGCAGCCGATCCAGGCGTCACCGTCCCCCGCCTGCCCGTCGGCGCGCATCGCGGCGCACGTCGAGATCAGCTCCGCCAGCGCGGCGACGGCGTCGAGGTCGCCGGTCGCCGCGATCCGCACGAGCCCGTGCGCGGAGAGGTAGTCGCCGAGGAGGAGCGCGACGTCTCCTTCCGGCGGCGCTAAGAGCCGCGGCTCGCCGTAGTGGAGCAGGTAGCCCTCGTAGATCGTCTCGACGCCGAGCGCGAACCGCTCCGGCACGAGCTCGCCGAACACGGGCACACGCTCGGGGTCGTTGCGGAGGGCCTCACCCCAGAGCGGGCTCTCGGCCGCAGCCTCGGCCGCGATCGCGTCGAAGAGATCAGTCGCGGAAGAAGTCGCCAACGGCCTCGACGGTGCGGTCGATGTCCTCGTCCGAATGGGCGAGCGAGACGAACAGGCACTCGAACTGCGACGGCGCCACGTAGATCCCGCGCTCGAGCAGGTGGCGGAAGAGGGCGCCGTACCGCTCGGTGTCGCTCGCCTGAGCGTCCTCGAACGTACCGATGGCGCCGTCGCGGAGGAAGAGCGTCGCCATCGCGCCGACCCGCTGAACGCAGCCGAACGGGGCCAACCCCGCTTCGAGCCGCTCGCCCTTCGCCTCCAGTTGCTCGTACACATCGGCGTCGCGGAGGCGCCGGAGGACTGACGTCCCCGCCGCGGTCGCGAGCGGGTTCCCGGAGAGCGTCCCGGCCTGGTAGACGTCGCCGGAGGGCGCGAGCCGCTCCATCACGTCGGCGCGGCCGCCGAACGCCGCCGCGGGCAGGCCGCCGCCGACGATCTTGCCGAGGATCGTCAGGTCGGGCAGGACGCCGAAGCGCTCCTGGGCGCCGCCGCGGGCGACCCGGAAGCCGGTGATCACCTCGTCGAAGATCAGCAGCGCGCTCGAGGCGTCGCAGAGCGCCCGGAGCGCCTCGAGGAAGCCGGGCGCGGGCGGCACGACCCCCATGTTCCCGGCGACGGGCTCGACGACGATCGCAGCGAGCCCCTCGCCGTAGCGCTCGACCGCGGCGGCGGTCGCGTCGAGGTCGTTGTAGGTCGTGACGACGGTGTCGGCGGTCGTGGCCGTCGGGACGCCGGGGCTCGACGGGATCCCGAGCGTCGCGAGACCCGAGCCCGCGCTCGCGAGCAACCCGTCCGAGTGGCCGTGGTAGCAGCCCGCGAACTTGATGATCCGGTCGCGGCGCGTGAAGCCGCGCGCGAGCCGGATCGCGCTCATCGCCGCCTCGGTGCCGGAGGAGACGAGCCGCACCATCTCGACCGACGGGACGGCGTCGACGATCTCCGCGGCCAGGTCGACCTCACCCTCCGTCGGCGCACCGAAGGTCGTGCCGCGCTGCGCCGCGTCGGCGATCGCGGCCAGCGTCTCCTCGTCGGCGTGCCCGAAGAGGAGCGGCCCCCAGCTCAGGACCCAGTCGACGTAGCGGTTGCCGTCGACGTCGACGATCGTCGAGCCGCTGCCGCTGCGCATGAAGACCGGCTCGTCGAGGCCCACCGAGCGCATCGCGCGGACGGGCGAGTTGACGCCGCCGGGGATCAGCTTCTCCGCGCGGCGGGCGAGGTCGGACTTCTGCCTCAGAGCCACTCTGCTACCCCAACCACCGTGCCAGATCCTTCGTCCAGTAGGAGAAGACGACGTCGGCGCCGGCGCGCTTGATCGCGGTCAGCGACTCGAGCGCGGCCTGCCGCTCGTCGAGGTGCCCGGCGGCGGCGGCGGCCTTGATCATCGCGTACTCGCCCGAGACGTTGTACGCCGCGACCGGGCAGTCGAAACGCTCGCGCACGGCGCGGATCACGTCGAGGTAGGGCAGCGCGGGCTTGACCATCAGCACGTCGGCGCCCTCGGCGAGGTCGAGCTCGCACTCGCGCAGCGCCTCGCGGACGTTGGCGGGATCCATCTGGTAGCCGCGCCTGTCGCCGAACGCCGGCGTCGACTCGGCGACGTCGCGGAACGGGCCGTAGAAGGCCGAAGCGTACTTGGCGGCATACGCGACGACCGGCGTCTCGGGCAGCGCCTCGCGGATCGCGCCGACGCGGCCGTCCATCATGTCGCTCGGCGCGACGGCGTCGGCGCCGGCCTCGACGTGGCTGACCGCGGTCCGCGCCAGAAGCTCGAGCGTCTCGTCGTTCGCGACGTCGCCGTCACGGATGACGCCGCAGTGACCGTGCGAGGTGTACTCGCAGAGACAGACGTCGGTGACGAGCACGAGCCCGGGATGCTCGGCCCGCAGCGCCCGCAAGGCCCGCTGCACGATCCCGTCGTCGTCCCAGGCGCCGGAGCCGTCCTCGTCCTTCTCGTCGGGGACGCCGAAGAGGAGCACGGCCTTGACGCCGAGTCCCGCCAGCTCGCCGGCTTCGGCGACGAGGTCGTCGACCGACCAGCGGCTCATCCCGGGCAGCTCCTCGTTCCGGACCGTCGAGGGCCCGGCGAAGAGGGGCATCACGAAGTCGTCGAGGTCGAGCCGCGTCTCGCGCACGAGGCCGCGGAGGGCATCGGTTCGACGCAGCCGCCGCAGGCGTGTCGCAGGGAACGCGCTCACGCCCACACTGTACGCAGGCAGCGGCGCTGGGGGGTCGCCGCCGCCGAACGGGGAGGTGCTAGGCCCCGGTGATCCGCACCTGAAGCGATGCGAACGGGGAGTTACGGAGCTTCCGCTTGAGCTCTGCCGCAGTCATTCTCGTTCCGCCTTTCGGCCGCAGGAACCAGTCCCGCGCAGCATGGTCGACCCGCGACGCATGTCATCACCCCTACGGGGCATTCGTTGCGGTCGAACGCTCGACCTCCACGTCGACAGGGACGGCACCACTCTCGTCCCACGGCTCCAGCGTCACGCGCTCGGCGAAGAACTCCCAGATCGCCCGGCCGGCTGCGAGCAGCGGCAGCGCGACGAGGATGCCGGCGATCCCGTACAGCTCCGCCCCCGCGAGCAGGCCGAAGATGACGAGCAGCGGGTGGAGCCGCAGCGCGTTCGCCATCACGTTCGGGACGACGACGTGGCCCTCCACCTGGTAGATGAAGACGAAGAGCGCCGCCACCCAGAGGAACGAGACCGGATCGACGATCAGCGCGTAGATCGCGGGCGGCACGGCCGAGAGCCAGGGGCCGATGTAGGGGATCACCTCGATCACCGCCGTCCAGAGCCCGAACAGGAGCGCGTACTCCTCCGCCCCCGGGACGAGGTCGAGCGCGCCGAGCACCCACATGCCCACGCCCGCGCTCGAGCCGATGATCGTCGAGAGCAGCACCTGCCCGCGTACGTAGCCGGCGAGCGCCGACTCGATCCGGAGCGTCAGGGGCGCACCGCCGTGCGGAGGGAAGCGGCGGTCGGTCGCGCGCTCGAGCTTCGGCATGTCGAGGAGCATGTAGACCGCGATCACGACGATCAGGACGATCGAGAAGAGGAGCTCGACGACGCCGAACGCCGCGCCCTCCGCGAACGAGATCGCCTCCTGGGTCAGGTCGGAGACGTTGACGTCGGCGATCCACTCGTCCACCTGCTGCCGGAGCTCGACGTCGATGCCGCGGCCGCGCAGCCAGGTCTCGAGGTCGGCGACGTCACGGTCGAACGCGCTGTCGCCGCTGCGTCCGGGCTCGTCCGTAAGGTAGGTGTCGACCCGGTCGGCCGCCGAGCGCGTCTGCTCGACGACGACGGTGACCAGCGCGACGATGAGGGCGATCATCGCAGCCGCGAACGAGAGGAAGACCACGGCGACGCCGAAGCCGCGGCGGATTCGCAGCCTCCTGAGCGCCCGCACGAGCGGGTTGAGCAGGAACGCGATCACGGCCGCCGTCAGGAAGAGGAAGATCGCGTGACCCAGCGCGCCCGCCAGCGCCCACGTGAGCAGCAGCAGCACCGGCAGCACGACGAGCTGGATCCAGCGTGGAACTCGGATCGCCGGGCGCTCGGGCATCGTGCCGATCGTATCGCTGGGAATTGGAAGCTTTCGGCAGGGTCGGCTATGGTGCCGCCCATGGCTTCGGCCCGAAACCGGCATGCGGTGCCGCAGCGCGCGCCCGGATCGAGACACCCCGGATCGAGACACCACCGGGAGGTCGAGCGGCTGCGTGCGCGCCGGCGGCGTCCCCAACGGCACGCCGCACGCTTTCTCGTCGCCGCTCTGCTTTCGACGGTCCTGCTCCTGACCCTGCTCCTGACCGCGTTCGGCACCTGGAGCGCGGAGCCCGTCACGACGAAGCCGCTGGCGACGCCGGCGGTGCTTCCGGGTGGCCAGCCGCTGCGACAGATCGTCGCGACCGCGGGGGCGCTGCACCTGCAGCTGCCGGTGTCGCAGAGCGCCGTCACCGCGATCGGCTACCACCACGCCGGTGACGGGTCGCTGATGCTCGACCCGATCGGGCGCCAGGGGAACGCGGGGCTCTTCGCCCGCCTCTGGCACAAGCTCGCCGGCACGAGCAAGACGAGCCTCGTCTGGTACCAGCTCCGCGGCGACCGCGGCCCCGGCACCTCGGTGCTGTCGGTGGGCGCCGCGCCCGGCACGGACGTCTACTCGCCGGTGGACGGCACCGTCGTTGGGATCACGGACTACGTCCTCTCGAACCGGACGTACGGAGCGCGGATCGACATCCGCCCGCTCGACGCCCCGTCCGTCGTCGTCTCGCTGACCCACCTGCGCGCCGATCCTGCGCTGACCGTCGGCTCGAGCGTCGAGAAGGCCCGCTCGAAGGTGGGCGTGATCGTCGACCTCACGTCCGTCGAGCGCCAGGCGCTCGCGCGGTACACGCAGGACAAGGGCAACAACGTGTCGCTGTCGGTGCGGCCGGCCGCCCTGCTGTCGGTTCGCTAGCCGGCGCTTGAAGATCCTCTTCGTCGGCGACGTCGTCGGTGCGCCCGGGCGGCGGGCCGTCGAGGAGCGGCTGCCTCAGCTGAAGGAGGAGCTTGGCGCCTCGTTCTGCATCGTCAACGGCGAGAACGCGGCGGACGGCGTCGGGATCACGCCCAAGCTCGCGGCGCGGATCCTCGCCGCCGGCGCCGACGTGATCACGCTCGGCAACCACACCTGGCGGCGAGCCGAGATCGGGCCGTACCTGAAGACGTCCGAGCAGGTGATCCGGCCCGCCAACTTCTCGTCGCTGACCCCCGGCCGCGGGCTGGCCGTCCGTCAGGCGGCCGACGGCACTCCAGTGGCCGTGATCAACCTGCTCGGCTCGCTCTTCCTCTCGCCGGCGGTGTCGATGTTCGACCTCGTCGACGGCCTCGTCGAGCAGGCGCGCGAGCAGGCGCAGGTGATCGTCGTCGACGTCCACGCCGAGGCGACGAGCGAGAAGGTCGCGCTCTCCCACTGGCTCGACGGCAAGGTCACGGCGGTGCTCGGGACGCACACGCACGTGCAGACGTCGGACGCCCGCATCCAGCGCGGCGGCACGGCGGCGCTCACCGACGTCGGCATGACGGGCCCGCACGACTCGGTCATCGGGGTGAAGGCGAACCTCGCGATCCATCGGATGCGCACCGGCATGCCCGTCCGCTTCGAGGTCGCCGAGGGCGGGGTCAGGATCGAGGGTGCGCTGATCGAGTGCGACGGCTCGGGCCGCGCTACGGCGATCGAGTCGATCCGCGTCGACTTTCCCTGATCAGCCGCGCAGGATGGGCAAGACCCCTAACGGG
>JANPKC010000238.1:0-4561 GCA_031425855.1 Actinomycetes bacterium
GCCCAGATCGCGCTCACCGGCTCGACCGCCGACCTGGCCTCCGGCGCGACGCGCGTGCTGACGGCGACGATCCAGGACGCCGCGGGCAACACCGTCACCGCTGACAACTCGACTGTCGTCGCCTTCGCCAAGGCAGCGGGCGCCGGCACCGTCATCGGCACCGGCAACGCCACCGCCTCGAGCGGCCTCGCGACGAAGACGATCACCGGCGTGCTCGCCGGCGCCGTGACGATGGAAGCGACCTCGGCGGGCCTCACCACCGGAAGCCTCGGCGCCTTCACCGTCGTCCACGGCACCGCCACCCAGATTGCGCTCACGCATTCCGGCTCCAGCGCGTCGGGCGACAACCACACGCTGACCGCGACGATCCAGGACGCCGCCGGCAACCCCGTCACGGCCGACAGCACCACCGTCGTCGCCTTCGCGAAGACCGGCGGCGCGGGCACCGTCACCGGCCTCGGCAACGCGACCGCCACGAGCGGCGTCGCGACGAAGAGCGTCGTCAACGCCGCCTCCGGCCAGATCGATCTCGACGCCCAGGCGGCCGGGCTCGCCACCGGCACCGCCAGCTACACGATCACCGCCGGCAGCGCCTCGACGCTTACGAGCACGATCACTGCCTCCCCCACCTCGATTGTCGCGAACGGGTCGAGCACGAGCGCGATCACCGTCCGGCTGAAGGATGCGGCGGGCAACGACCTCGCGGGCTCGGGCGGCACCGTCGCGCTCGGCCTGACCGGCGCCGGGTCGCTCTCGGCCGTGACCGACAACGGGGACGGCACCTACTCGGCGACGCTCACCTCCCCGACCACGGCCGGCAGCGCGACCGTCACGGGCACCCTCAACGCGGCCGCCCTCGCGGCCACTGCCGGCGTCACCTACACGCACGGCCCCGCCGCCCGGATCACGCTGACCGAGAGCGGTTCCAACGTCGCCGGCAACGCGCACACGCTCACCGCCACGATCGAGGACGCGAACGGGAACCCGGTCAGTAGCGACAGCTCGACGGTCGTCGCGTTCGCGAAGACCGGCGGCGCGGGGACCGTCACCGGGCTCGGCAGCGCGACCGCCTCGAGCGGCGTCGCGACGAAGACCGTCACCAACCGCCTCGCCGGGCAGATCGACCTCGACGCACAGGCATCAGGGCTCGCCACCGGCACGGCCAGCTACACGATCACGACCGGCCCGGTCAGCCCGGCCGCCACGGACTCGACGGTCGTCGCCGCGCCGACCACGGCCTACGCCAACGGCACCGACACGGCGACGATCACCGTCACGCTCCGCGACGCGGGGGGCAACGGGATCGCGGGCAAGACCGTCACCCTCGCCCAGGGCGGCGGCGGCTCGACGATCACGGGCGGCGGCGCCACGAACGCATCCGGCGTCGTCACCTTCTCGGTCACGAACCCGTCCGTCGAGACCGTCACCTACACGGCCACCGACACGACCGACTCGATCACGCTCGCCGACGACGCGACCGTCGACTTCACCTTCGCCGACGGCACGCCGCCCACGAACACGATCACGATCGGCAGCGCGACGCGCGCCTGGCTGACCGGCACCACGCTGTACTACAACGGCGCCGCGGGCGGCTCGTTCGCGCTTTCCAGCGCGGTCGCCGACGGCGGCTCCGGCCCCGCCTCCGCCGGATATCCGGCCGTGGCCCAGCCGGGCTGGACGCACGGCGCCGAGACGGTCTCCACCCCGGCGGGCGGCCCCTACGTCTCGAGCACCTTCTCGTTCAACGCCGGCACGAGCGGCAACTTCACCCACGCCGTGACCGCAAGCGACGCCTGGACGCCGCCGAACACGAGCGTGACCACCCTGAACGTGACCGAGGACTCGACGGCGCCTGCCGCGAGCATCCTCTGCAACGCGGCCGCCTGCTCCGCCGGCTGGTATGTGAGCTCGCCGGTCTCGGTCACGCTCGCCGCTCCCGACGCGGGTGCCGGCCTCGACCAGATTCGCTACACGATCGACGGCACCGACCCGACGATCCTCACCGGCAACGTCTACGCCGGCGCGTTCAACGTCGCCGCGGAAGGCGTCACGACCGTCAAGTACCGCGCCTTCGACCGGATCGGCAACGACACGGGCGTCCTCGCGCAGACCGTCCGGATCGACACCGTCGCGCCCGGTACCACGATCGACTCGTCCCCCGCCGCCGCGACGCAGGACACCACGCCGACGTTCACGTTCAGCTCGCCCGAGGCCGGCGCGACCTTCCAGGTGCGCGTCGACGGGGGCTCCTGGACCACGGAGACGAGCCCGCTCACGCTCGGCCCGCTCGCCGACAGCACCTACACCTTCGAGGTGCGGGCGACCGACGTCGCAGGCAACGTCGACGCGTCGCCCGCCTCCTTCACCTTCACCGTCGACACGACGCCCGCGAACACGTCGATCACGTCCTCCCCACCCGCCGCGTCGAGTTCGACGGGCGCGAGCTTCTCCTTCACCGCCTCGGACGCCGGCCCAGGCTTCGAGTGCCGGCTCGACGGCGGCGCGTTCGCCGACTGCTCGAGCCCGCAGTCGTACAGCGGCCTCACCGAGGCGCCGCACACGTTCGAGGTTCGCGCCGAGGATGCCGCGGGCAACCTCGACGCGACGCCGGCCACGCACGCCTGGACGGTCGACCTGACCGCGCCGAACACGTCCTTCCTCTCGACCCCGTCCAACCCGAGCGCGAACACGGCGCCGACCTTCGGCCTCGGCTCGACCGAGCCGTCCTCCACCTTCGAGTGCGACCTCGACGGCGGCGGCTGGACGCCCTGCTCGACGCCCTTTACGACACCTGCCCTCGGCGACGGCTCGCACACGCTTAAGGCGCGCGCGACCGACGCGGCCGGGAACACCGACGCGTTTGAGGTCACGTTCACGTGGCTCGTCGACGCGACCGCGCCCACCGGGTCGATCACCTCGCCCGCGAACGGCGCCGACGTCGGCGGCACGATCGTCCTCGCGAGCAACTCCGCCGACCCGGGCGGCTCGGGCGTGGCGACGGTCGTCTTCCAGCGCTCGCCCGCAAGCGTCGGCACGTGGACGAACCAGGCGGCGAGCTGGGACACGACCGCGCAGGCGGACGGCGACTACGACCTCCGCGTCGTGACCACGGACAACGCCGGCAACGCCTTCACCTCCGGCGTGATCACGATCACGGTCGACAACACCGAGCCGTCCCTCTCGGTCGTCGCGCCGAACCCCGTCAGCATCGCGACCGCCGACCCGGCGACCGTGACCGCGAACGCGACCGACGACGGCAGCGGTGTCGCGAACGTCCGTTTCGACCAGTGCGCCGAGGACTCCCCGGCCTGCCTCTCCGATTCCTGGGTGTTGCTCGGGATCGACACCGGCGCGCCCTACCAGGCGTCGTGGCCGATCCCCTCCGACGGGCCGCGGCTCCTGCGCGTGCGCGCGACCGACAACGCCGGCAAGCAGAAGACCGAGCTCGTCCTGGTCACCATCGACCGGATCCGTCCGACCGGGTCGTTGACCGCCCCCGCTGCGGCCGCGAACCTGCGCGGCGCTGCCGTCGCGCTCGCGGCGACCGCCTCCGACACCGCTCCGGGCACCGTCAACACGGTCACCTTCCAGCGCTCGCCGGCCGGAGCCGGAACCTGGACGGACGTCTCGATCGACTCGGCGGCGCCGTACGCCGCCACCCTCGACACGACCGCGCTCGCCGACGGCCTCTACGACCTGCGCGTCTTCACGACCGACGCCGCCGGCAACGCCGAGGCGGCGCCCGCGACGATCCAGGTGCGCGTCGACAACACGGTTCCGAGCGGCGCCGTCACCGCTCCGGCAGCAGCCGCGAACGTCCGCGGCACGATCGCGGTGACGAGCAACTCCGCCGACACGGGCTCCGGCGTCGCCACCGTCGCCTTCGAGCGCTCCCCCGCGGGCGCCGGCACGTGGACGAGCCAGGCCGCGAGCTTCGACACGACCTCCGTCGCCGACGGTCAGTACGACCTGCGCGTCACGACCACCGACAACGCCGGCAACGCCTTCACCTCCGCCCCGATCACGATCCGCGTCGACAACACGCTCCCGACCGGCTCGGTGACCGCTCCGGCCGCGGGCGCGAACGTCCGCGGCACGATCACGCTCACCGGCAACTCGGCCGACGCGGGCTCCGGCGTCGCCACCGTCCAGTTCCAGCGCTCGCCGATCGGCGCGAACACCTGGACAAACCAGGCCGCGAGCTGGGACACGAACCTCCAGGCCGACGGGCAGTACGACGTCCGCGTAATCACGACGGACAACGCAGGCAACGTCTTCACCTCGAGCTCGATCACGATCCGCGTCGACAACACCGACCCGACCGGCTCGGTCACCGCACCGACCACCGGCACGGAGATCGGCATTCCGCCCGTGTCGCTCGGCCACAACGCCGCCGACACCGGCTCGGGCGTCGACACCGCCGTCTTCGAGCGCAGCCCCGCCGGCGCCGGGACGTGGGTCGCGACGAGCACGCCGTGGAACACCGCGAGCGGGGCCGACACGGTCATCGACGGGTCCTATGACGTGCGCGTGACCGTCACCGACAAGGCCGGGAACACCT
>JANPKC010000239.1:0-4738 GCA_031425855.1 Actinomycetes bacterium
GGGGATCGAGGAGCCGGCGCCGACCGCGAGTAGGACGGCGCCGGCGAGCACAGCGACGCCGGCGGGCCAGGCGAAGATCGCCGCGAGGCTCCGGAGCGAGGCGCGCCGCCAGGCGACGAGCGGGCCGATCCCCATCAGGAGCAGCAGCGGGAGACCGAAGATCCGCAGGAAGAAGTCGTAATACGGCCTGCCGACCGTCACCGCCTCGCCCCGCACCGCTTCGGAGAGGATCGGATAGGCGACGCCCCAGAGGATCGTCAGCGTCAGGGCGACGAAGAGCAGGTTGTTGTAGAGGAACGTGGCCTCGCGGGAGACCAGGGATTCGAGTCGCGCCCGGGTGCGGAGCAGCGGCAGACGGACGAACACGAGCGCGAGCGAGCCGACCACGACGAAGGTGAGGAAGCTCAGGAACCAGGGCCCGATCGACGACTGCGTGAACGAGTGGATCGAGCTGAGGATCCCCGAGCGGGTGAGGAACGTGCCGAAGATCGAGAGCGAGAATGCGAAGACGATCAGGAGCACGTTCCAGAGCCGCAGCATGCCGCGCTTCTCCTGGACCATCACGGAGTGGAGGTACGCGGTGGCCGCAAGCCACGGCATCAGTGCCGCGTTCTCGACCGGGTCCCAGGCGTAGAACCCGCCCCACCCCACTTCCTCGTACGCCCACTTCGACCCGATCAGCTGACCGACGCCGAGCGCGGTCCAGGCGACGAGCGTCGCGCGGCGCGTGACGACGATCCAGCGCTCGTCGGTCCGGCGGGCGAGCATCGACCCGATCGCGAACGCGAACGGAATCGTCAGTCCGACGTAGCCGAGGTAGAGGAAGATCGGGTGGACGAGCATGTAGGGGTTCTGCAGGCTCGGGTTGAGCCCGCGGCCGTCCTCGGGCGCGACCTGGGTCGCGAACGGGCTCGCGACCGCCACCAGCAGGAAGGAGAAGAAGACCGTGACGCCGGCGAGGACGGGCACGACCCAGACGAGCAGATCCCTGGCCGAGCGTCTGACCGCGACGATCGCGGCGGCCGAGTACGCGGTCAGGAGCACGAGCCAGAAGAGCAGCGATCCCTCCTGCCCGCCCCAGAGGGCCGAGAGCGTGTAGCGCAGCGGCAGCTCGTCGCTCGTGAACTGCCAGACGTAGACGAACGAGTAGTCGTGTCGGGCCAGCGCGACGAAGAGCACGGCAGCGGCGACGAGGGTGGTGCCGAGGGCGGCGAGGAGCGCGTTCTGTGCCGACGCTGCGAGCCGCCGCTTCCGGGTGTGGGCCGCAAGCACCCCCGCGACGAGTCCGTAGAGGGCGAGTCCGAGCGTGGCGACGAGCGCGGCACGGCCGAGCTCAGGCACTTACGTCTCTTTCTTCGCCGTGTATTTCGATGGGCACTTCGTCACGAGCGAGTCCTTGACCGCGACGAAGACGCCGTTGCGCAGCTCACCCTTGACCGAGACCTCGCGGTTGACCCGGAACTGATCCGAGACCGAGCCGGTGTAGACCACCGTCACGGTGCGCGCCGAGCCGCCGTCGCGGTCACGGAGCCGGAACCGGAGGCCGCTGCCGTAGGAGTCGCCCTTGTAGCCGGGCTGGACGCGGCCGGCGAGGGTGACGACCCCCGTCTGCGCGCCGAGCTCGCTCGGCGAGAGCGACGGCGTGCCGCCGCCCGCGATCGACGTGTAGAGCAGGAAGACCGCGAGCACGGCCGCGATCGATACCGCGATCACGAGCCGCGCGGGATTGCGTCTCCGGGCCACACCGGCACTCTAGCCAGCGGCGCGACTCGAGTGAGGCTAGACGGTGCGGGGCGCCGTCTCGCGGCGTGCAGGGATCCGGTAGCCGTGATCGTGGCAGAGCGAGCCGGGATCGTCCTCGGTCAGCGCATCGCAGTACCCCTTGCCATAGGCAGCGCGCATGAAGGCGGCCATCACCTCGAGGTTCCACTCCGAGACCTCCGCGGCCTCCCGCCAGAGGTCGGCGAGCCGGAGGTCGATGTCGAGCTCGAGCAGGTCGATGCGGGTCGGTGCCTTCGCCATGTCGAAAAGGGTAGGACCCCCGTCGGACGACACTCCCGCCACCGTCCCGAACCGACATGCCCGGTGCCAGAGACGACTCTGGCACCGTGTCAGAGACGAGCCTGGCACCGTGTCAGAGACGAGCCTGGCACCGTGTCAGAGACGAGCCTGGCACCGCTCGTCCGGTACGGTCAGCCGGTGGGAGCGATCCACGTCGGCCCTGCTCGCTGCCCCTCGCGGGAGTCGCCCGAGCGCGCGGTCGAGATCCTCGTCGAGCGCGGCTACTCCGCGTGCGAGCTCGACCTCGAGAGCGGCTTCTGGCTCGACTATCCCTGGGCCGAGCGGCTCGGCGAGCTCGCGCGCGGGCAGGACATCGCGCTCTCCGTCCACGCCCCGCTCTTCGCGTTCCCGGGCCACCCGGACGAGAAGAAGTCGAAGATGGCGCTCGGCGCGCTCGACCGCACCGCGGGGATCGCCGCGGCCGCCGGAGCCGAGGTCGTCGTCATCCACCCCGGCTTCTGGCTCGGCCGCACGCCCGAGCAGACGGTCGACGACGTCGTCGCGTCGCTGAAGACGCTCCGCGAGAAGCTCGAGTCGAAGGACCGGGCGGTCGCATTCGGCGTCGAGGTGATGGGCCGCGTCAACGAGCTCGGCTCGATCGACCACGTCGTCGAGATCGCCTCGCGCCTCGACTGGGTGCGCCCCGTGATCGACTTCGCCCACATGCATGCGACCTCCGACGGCGCCTACACCGACGTCGAGGGGTTCGTAGCGGTGCTGGAGAGCGCCGACGGCGTGCTCGGCCCCGGCGAGCCGTTCCACGTCCACTTCTCCGACATCGCCTACGCGAACAGGAACGAGACGAAGCACCTGCCCTACGGCGAGGGGACGCTGCGAGCGGAGCCGCTCCGCGCGGCGCTCGACCGCTTCGAGCGCCCCGCGACGGTGATCTCGGAGTCGCCGGACGAGGAGTCGTCCCAGGCGATCAAGGCCGTGCTTCAGGCGGGGGCGAGCGCGGCTTCGTAGTCGGCCAGCTCGGCCTCGTACTCCTCCGCCTCTTCGATTCGATCGCGCTCGCGCAGGAACGAGGCGAGCGCCTTGACGAGCTCGCGCCGGATCAGGCGCAGCGGCTTCCCGTCGACGACGGCGACGGCCTCCCGAAGCAGCAGCTCGGCCTCCTCGTCCCGCCCCTGGGCGGCTCGGACGATCCCGAGCGCCATCCTCGTCGTCGCACGCGAGATCGTGTCGTGCGGGCCGACGGTCTCGCGCGCCTCGAGGGCGTAACGCTCCGCCTCGTCGATCTTCTTCAGCGACACGAGCACCTGGGCGAGGCCACGCTGGCTCTCGCAGAGCGTGCCGCGGTCCTCGAGCGGCTTGAGGATACGGATCGCGTCGCGGAAACGGCGGTCGGCCGCGGGCAGGTCGCCGCGACGCCGCTCGACCCAGCCGAAGTGGTTGCTGACGCGCGCGAGCGCCCACTGGTTGCCCGACTGCGAGAAGAGCTCCTCCGCCCGCTCGAGACCCGCGGCGGCCTCGTCGAGGCGGCCGCGGAGCGAGTCGATCCGCGACTGCGAGACCAGCGCCCAGCCGAGCACGGTGATGTTGCCGCTCTCCTCCGCGAGCTCGAGCGCCTCGGCGGTGAGCCTCGTCGCGCGGTCGAGGTCGAGCCGCGCGATCGCGGCGCTCGAGAGCTCGTCGGCTGCGCTCGCCTCGAGATCCTTGCGGCCGATCTCGCGCGCGACCTCGAGCGCCTTCGTGTTCCAGCGCTCGTCGTCGTCCAGGTCGCCGAGCCACCAGCCGATCCGGGCGCGGGTGGCGAGAGCCTCGATCCGGTCCTCCGGCCGCGCGTCCTCGAGCAGGACAAGGGCCTGCTCGACCAGTTCGCGCCCTCGGGGCAGGTCGGCGTCGCGGAGCAGGGCGTTCTCGGCGAGGGCGGTGAGCGCGAGCCCCTGCAGGCGGGTGTCGCCCGCGTCGGTCGCGTCCGCGAAGACGCGCTCCATCTCGACGGCCTGCGCCGGGAGGTCGGCGATGCGTCGCGCCGCCCGCGCGGCGAGGAAACGGCGCTGCAGCGTCGGCTCGAGCTCGACGGCCCGGACGAGCAGCCGCCGGGCGGACTGGTTCGCCTCGCGCGCGAGCGCGCGGCGGCCGGCCCTCTCGAGCGCTCCCGCTGCCTGCGCGGCCAGCTCCGGGCCGACGGCGCCGTCGAGCTCCTCCAGCAGCGTCGTCGCCTGGTCGAGGTGGTACGCCCGGATCTCGACGAGCTCCTCGCCGGCAATCTCGTGCAGCCAGTCGGCCACCTGCTGGTGCAGCTCGGCGCGCGAGCTCTTGGTCAGGCCGGCGTAGGCGACGTCGCGGATCAGGACGTGCTTGAACCGGTAGGCCCGCTCGCCGGTGATCGACGTCCGGCTCTCCCTGGTGATGAAGTCGCGCAGGAGCAGGTCGTCGAAGACGGGATCGAGATCCTCGACGTCGGGCAGCAGATTCGCGACCGCCCCCTCCCAGAAGATCCGGCCGATCACCGAGGCGCGCTGCAGCACCCGCTTCTCGTTGCGCCGCAGCCGGTCGATGCGGGCCGCGATGATCGCCTGGAGCGTGTCGGGAATCCGCTTGGACGTGCCGCCCTCGAGCAGCATCCGCGTCGTCTCTTCGACATAGAGCGGGTTGCCTTCGGTCTTCTCGAGCAGGGCCTTCCGTTCGAAGGACGACAGCTCGTGATCCGCGAGCAGCGCGGCGAGCA
>JANPKC010000240.1:0-12316 GCA_031425855.1 Actinomycetes bacterium
CCGTCTTCGTGGTCGCTGCCGTGGCCGGGCCGGTCAGCAGCAGCCCGGCGGCGAGGGAGACGAGGATGAGGAGTGTGCGTGGCATACCGCACTGATCCCCGCGGGCGGAGCGTCCGAATCGCAGCGTCATGCGGTTTTACCGAATCCGTACAGCGACATGACATGCCTCGTGCACTGGCTAGTCTGCGCAGCGGAGCGGCACGGGCCCGGTGGCCCAGCCGGTCTTCAAAATCGGCCCGGTCGTGCAACCCACGGCTTGCTCGGTTCGACTCCGGGGCCGCTCCGTCGCGGGAAGATCACTCGATCGAGGGACGCCGATCGGTCCTATGCGCTCAAGCGATGGGTCCTACCTGTCGATGAGGTGAGAACTAGCGAGTTCCGTGGGCCGTGCCGCAGCTGTCCATGTAGAGCTCCTTCCGAAGCAAGTGGGGGTGGCGCCGCAGCCACCCCCACGCTTCACCTCAAGCGTCAGCGCTCGCGCCGTACTTCGCCTTCAACGCCCTGATGTCGGCCGGCTCGTACAGCGGCCTGCGCGGGTCGAGCGCGACGATCTCCTCGCGCCGCGGGACGCGACCGAGCTCGCGGCCGAGCTTCTGCGCGCGGCGGTGGCAGCCGTCGCAGAGCGTGATCAGGTCGCGGCCCGGCTCCTCCGCGCCGAGCGTCGCGTGCGTGAGGTGACGCGCGGCGGGCTCGGTCTCGCCGCGGCAGCGATCGACCTCGCACGCGGCGGCGAGCGCCAGCTGCGCCTTCGCACGGCGGCCCCAGTGGCCGGTGGCCTCGTAGGCCTCGGGGCTGAGGCCGTGCAGCGCGCGATAGGCCTCGGGCGCGAGCTTGCCGCGCCCGTCCGGCGAGCGGCCGTCGCGCCAGCGCTCGAGCGCCGCGGCGGCGTCCGCCTCGATCTCCTCGCGCCGCCGCGCGGCCTCGCGCTTCGCCGCCTCCGCAGGCGTGAGCAGCGACGGCGCCTCCCGGCGCGCGCGCAGCACGTCCTGCAACGACTTCTTCCCGTCTCCGCGGCTCATCGACTGACTAGTGTGCCCGGATGCGCACGCGCCGCCTGGGCAGCTCCGACCTCGAGGTGACCGTCGTCGGCCTCGGCTGCAACAACTTCGGCGGCCGGATCGACGAGGCCGCCTCGCACGCGGTGATCGACGCGGCGCTCGACGCCGGGGTCACCTTCTTCGACACCGCCGACGTCTACGGCAACCGCGGCGGCAGCGAGGAGATCATCGGCCGCGCCCTCGCGGGGCGCCGCGACGAGGTCGTGCTGGCGACGAAGTTCGGCCACGACCTCGGCGACGGCGAGACGGCACGCGGCGCGCGTCCGTACATCCGCAAGGCGCTCGAGGCCTCGCTGCGGCGCCTGCAGACCGACCGGATCGACCTCTACCAGTACCACCGGCCCGACGGCGTGACGCCGCTCGAGGAGACGCTCGAAGCGCTGCACGAGCTCGTCCAGGAAGGAACGGTGCGCGCGATCGGCTCCTCCAACTTCACCCCGGCGATGCTGGACGAGTCCGCAGCGCTCGCGAGCGAGCGGGGACTGTCCCCGTTCGTCTCCGAGCAGAGCGAGTACTCCTGGCTGCGCCGCGGGGCCGAGGACGAGCTGCTCCCGACGGCAGAGCGGCTCGGCGTCGGGTTCATCCCCTACTTCCCGCTCGCGAGCGGCATCCTCACCGGCAAGTACGCGAAGGGCGAGGAGCCACCCGAGGGAACGCGGCTGGCGGGACGGGAGATCGACGACGCCGATCTCGACGGGGTCGACCGCCTGCGGGCATTCGCCGAGCAGCGGGGCATCTCGCTGCTCGACGTCGCGATCGGCGGCCTGGCGGCGATGCCGGGCGTCGCCTCGGTGATCACCGGCGCGACGAAGCCCGAGCAGGTGCGCGCGAACGCCGCCGCGGGCAGCTGGGAGCCGGGCGCGGACGAGCTGGCCGAGCTGCGCGCGCTCTAGATGCTCGCCGAGGTCGCCGCCGCCGCCGCTCTCGTCTGCCTCGATCCCGGCCACGGCACGGCACCGGAGATCGGCAGGCAGCTCGAGCCGAACGGCCCCGGCTCGGCGCAGCTGAAGGTCAAGGACCCGGGCGGAGCGGCCGGCGAGGCGCCGGTCGCGCTCGCGATCGCGCGGCGGACGCGCACGCTCCTGCTGGCACGCGGTGTCCGGGTCGCGATGACCCGCGACGGCACGGGCTACCGCGGCGGCAACCGCGAGCGCGCGCGCTTCTGCAACGCCCGCGGGGCGGCGCTGATGATCCGCATCCACGCCGACGGGTCGACCGACCCGGGCGTGCGCGGGATCTCGACGCTCGTGCCGGCGCGCCGCCGCGGCTGGACGGACGACATCCACGGCCCGAGCGCCCGAGCGGGCGGGCTCCTCCAGCGCGAGCTCGTCGCGGCGACCGGAGCGCGCGACCTCGGCGTCGTCGAGCGCGGCGACCTGACCGGCTTCAACTGGGCCGACGTCCCGGCGGTGCTCGTCGAGACCGGGTTCATGTCGAACCGGCGCGAGGCCGGCCTCCTCCGCAGCGCGGCCTACCAGCAGAAGCTCGCGGGCGCGCTCGCCCGCGGCGCTCAGCGCTTCCTGATCCGGTAGATGACGCCGCGGCCCCAGTCGCCGGCGAGCAGGCCGCCGTCCTTCGGCTCGACCGCGAGCCCGAGCGGGTGCTCGAAGCCGTCGGCGAGCAGCGAGGAGCGGCCCGTGCGGACGTTTACCCGGACGAGCTTCCGCCCCCAGCGCTCGCTCAGGTACTGACCCCATTCGGCGACGACGAGCGCCCCGCCCCACAACGCGAGCGAGTTCGCCGACGAGTGCGGCTCGAGGTAGGCCACGGGGGGTGTGACGCCGCGGCACGAGCCCTGCAGCTTGCGCAGCCGCCAGCTCGCCCAGCAGCGGGGCCAACCGTAGTCAGCTCCCTGTCTGATCCGGACGATCGTCTCGGCCGGCTCACTCTCGCCGAGGTCGTCGCGCGCGTTGTCCGAGACGTAGAGCGCCGGGCCGTCGAAGACGAGCCCGAACGGATTGCGCAGGCCGCGCGCGACGACCCGGAGGCCGCCCCCGTCCTGCCGGAACGAGAGGATCGCGCCGCTCCGGCGATCCTTCTCCCTGCAAACGTCGCAGGTGGAGCCGCTGCCGAGGTAGAGCCGGCCGTCGGGGCCGAGCGCGATCGTGTCCTGCTGGTGCCGGTCGAACGGGAGCCGGGCGACGATCCTCTTCCGCGAGACGACCCGCCTGCCCCGGACGACGAGGCGGCTGACGTATCCCTGGGCGGAGACGTAGAGCGCGTCGCCCACCCACGTCAGCCCGAGCGGCGTCTCGAACCCCCGCGCGAGCACGCGCGGCTTCGAGGAGCTGCGGCCGACCGCCACGACCTCGCCCGTCTCCTGCGTCGCGTAGAGCAGCCCCTCGGGACCGAACGCAAGCGCGGTCGGGCGCTTCTGCCCGGTCGCGTAGAGCTCGGCGGCGAGCCCGCAGCAGACGTCGAGCGCGGGGGCCGGCGGCAGCGCCGAGGAGCCGGGCACGGCGACGAGCGCGGCCGCGAAGGCGGCCGCGAGAAGCTCACGCCTCCCAGGGATCGGCGGCGCCCGTCTCGGCCGGCTGCTTCCCGCGACGGAGGCCCCGGCGGCGCTTCGGAGCCGGCGCGGGCTCGAGCTCGGCTTCCGGTTGCTCCTCGGCGGGGTCGGCGGGAAGCTTCGTCACGATCGTCTTCGACTCCGGGTCGGGTCCGGCGGCAACCGCCGTCGCCTCGACGACGGGCATGTCCCACGGCCCGGTCGTCTCGTTCGCCTGGGCCTCGAGCGGCGGGGCGATCTCGTCGAGCCGCCAGCGCTCGCGCTTCGCGGCTGCAGCCCATTCGGAGAGGACGACGAGCGCCCACGCGGCGACCATGACGAGCGCGATCCACGCCGCGGTGAGGTCGGCGAGGCCGGCGAAGAGCGCCACGAGGAGCAGGAATGCAGCCTCGAGCGCGAGCCTCGGAACCGCGAAGCCGCGGGCAAGCGGCGGCGGGACGGCGGCGACCCAGTCGGGCGAGAGGTGCTCTCGCGCCTCGGCCGGCCAGCGCTCGTCGTCGAATCTGGTCGGCGCCGGCCGCTCTGTCCGCAACGACTTCAGCTCGGCGCGCAACTCGCCTGCGACCGCCTCCAGCTCGCGCACGCGGTCGGCGAACGCGGCGAACGCCTCCTCGACGCGGGCCGGGTCGTACCCCTCGCCCTCCCGGCGCAGATCGTTGGGCAGGTCATCGGTCTGAGGCAGCTTGCTCACCTGTCTGAAGTATGCCGCCGAAGCGAAGAAGCCTGCTCAGACGGATTTTCCGCCGACTCCCGCGGCGATCTCGGCCAGGCGGCCGCCGCGCCGCAGCGGCGGCGTCGGGCCGCTCGCGCCGTCGGCCAGGCCGACCAGCAGCTCGCGGATCGTCTCGATCCCGTCGCGGGCCGGCACCCAGCCGAGCTCCTCGCGGGCACGGGTGCAGTCGAGCAGCGGCGCGCCGAGGGCGAGATCGAGCCAGTCCGGCGAGGTGGGATGGAGCCGGGCGTGCCAGGTGGCGGCGGCGAGCGAGCGCGCCAGTCGCGGTGGAATCGTCAGCGAGCGTGCGCCGACCGCGGCGGCGACGCGCTTCCCGTCGACCTCCGGCTCGGCGGCCAGGTTGAAGGCGCCGCGCACATCCCGGGTCGCAGCGAGCCTGTAGGCCTCGCCGACGTCGAGCGAGTGGACGAGCTGCGCGACGGCGCCCGGCACATGGGGAACGAACGGCAGCCTGCCCGGCCGAGCGATCGGGTTGGGGAAGAACGGCCCGGCGAAGAGCCGCCGCACCTCTTCTGCGCTCTCGCGCTTCATGATCAGCCCCGGCCGCAGGCGGACCGTCCGCACGTCGTGCTCCGCCTCGAAGCGGTCGAGCCGGCGCTCCAGCTCCGCCTTCTGGCGCGAGTACCAGCTCGACGGGATCCCCTCGCGCGGCCAGCTCTCGTCGACCCGCTCCTTCGGGCCGTCTCCACTCGAGCGGGGCGAGTAGACGCCGATCGAGGAGGCGACGACGAGGGCTGGGACCTCTGCCGCGGCCACTGCGGCGAGCACGCGCGAGGAGCCCTCCACATTCGTCTCCCAGAGCGTCGCCTGGTCGCGCGAGGGCTGGATCAGCCAGGCCAGGTGGACGACGCAGTCGGCACCGCGGAAGTGCGGCACGAGGTCGTCGCGGGTGACATCGGCGGCGGCGAACTCCGTCTTCACGTACGGCGCGGTCGCACGCCGGCGGGCAAGGCCGAGGATCGAGTCGACCGCGTCGTCCCGGCCCAGCGCCTCGAGCACGCTCGTACCGACGTTCCCGGTGGCTCCGACGACGACGATCCGCATCCGGGCCGTGTGCCCGGAACGGCCGAGCGCTAGTCGTTCTCGCCGGGGCGGTTCATCTCGCCGAGGGCCTGCTGCGCCTTCTCGTGGATCGCGCGGCGCCGCTCGTCGAGCGAGAGCGGCTGCTCTTCGTGAGCCTCCGCCTCGGTTTCGGTCTCGGGCGCCGGGGGGCGCTCGACCTCGTCGACCGGCTGGCCCTCGGCCGCGTCGAACTCGTCGCGGTCGTCGGCGGTGCCCCGCGCCTGTTCGAGCTTGGCGCGCAGCTCGGCCGCGGGATCGGAAACGGGCGGCGGTGGCGCCGCCTGGCCGCGGCGCAGGAAGCGCCAGAGCCACGCCAGGCCGAAGGCGCCGCCGAGCCCGGTGAGCAGCCGTCCCATGCCGTCGATGCTACTCTGTCGGCCGCTTCCTGCCTCGTCTTCGCGTGCGCCGTTCCCGCTCACGCTTGCCGGCGAGGCCGCCTAAGACCAGGGGAAGCCCGACGGAAGGAGACCGGGAACGTGATCGACTACGAGATTCTGCTCATGCTGGACCCCGACCTGCCCGAGGAGCGGCAGGAGGAGATCGTCAAGCGCACGCGCGACCTCGTCGAGAAGGGCGGGGGGACGTGGGACGGCCAGGACGCCTGGGGCCGCCGCAAGCTCGCCTACGAGATCGACAAGAAGGGCGACGGCGTCTACCACCTGCTCTCGTTCAGCACCGACGGCGACACGCTCGACGAGATCTCGCGCGTGCTCAAGATCGACGACGACGTGATGCGCCATCTGGCCACCCGTCGCTACAAGCCTGGTTCGACTCAGCCAGTAGCGGTGGGCGGGCCTGCACGCGAGGATGTCGTCCCGGCATCCGAGCACATCGAGGAGGACGAGTAATGGCTGGCGACATCAATACCGTGGTCCTGGTCGGGCGTCTGACGCGCGACCCGGAGCTCAAGACTCTCCCGTCCGGCACCCAGGTTCTCGAGCTGGGGCTCGCCGTCAACGGACGCCGCCAGGACGAGACCGGCAACTGGGTCGACAAGCCCAACTTCTTCGACGTCAAGGTGTTCGGCAACCAGGCCGAGATGCTCTCGCGAAACCTCGTCAAGGGTCGACGGATCGGCGTTGACGGCCGACTCGACTGGAGCTCGTGGGACGCCCAGGACGGCACGAAGCGGTCCAAGGTCGAAGTCATCGCCCAGTCGGTCCAGTTCCTCGACAGCAAGGTCGATGGCGAGGGCGGCGGCGGCCAGCAGTTCGTGCCCCAGGGGGCGGCGCAGGGCTCCTCCGCCGACTTCCCCGCGGCAGCGGCCGACGACGACATCCCGTTCTAGGAGACATAGATGGCACAGCCGAAAACCCAGCAGACGCGCAAGCGTCCCGGCTCGTCGCTCGCCCCCGGGCGGCGGAAGAGCTGCCTCTTCTGCAAGGACAAGGTCGAAGAGGTCGACTACAAGAACCTGAACCAGCTCCGGCGCTACATCTCGGAGAAGGGGAAGATCCGCAACCGCCGCATCACAGGCGCCTGCAGGCGCCACCAGCGGCAGGTCGCGGTCGCCGTCAAGCGGGCGCGCGAGATGGCGCTTCTGCCGTACGTGGAGCCGCGCTGATGGAGGTCATCCTGCTCAGCGACGTCGACAAGGTGGGGCTGCGCGGCGAGGTCGTGAACGTGGCCCGCGGCTACGCGCGCAACTTCCTGCTCCCGCGCAGGCTCGCGGAGCCGGCCACCCCGGGGAAGGTCGCGGAGCTGAAGCGGCTCGACGACCAGCGCGCCCGCCACGAGGCCCGCTCGGTCGAGCAGGCGAACGAGATCGCCGACGTGCTCCGCAAGACCGTGCTCACCTTCGACGTCAAGTCGGGGCCGACCGGCGCGCTCTTCGGCTCGGTGACGACGTCCGACATCGCCGACGAGCTCTGGCGCACGCGCAAGATCCGGGTCGACCGGAAGAAGATCGGCACCGACTCGATCCGCCGGATCGGCCGCTACGCGATCCCGATCCAGATCTTCGAGGACGTGACCGTCGACGTGAAGACGCTCGTCGTCCCCGAGGGCGGCGAGCTGCCGCCCGAGGAGGAGCTCGCCGCGATGGAGGCGGCGGAGGCCGAGGAGCAGGCTGCGCGCGACGCCGAGGCGGAGGCGCACCGCGCCGAGGCCGAGGAGATCGTCGAGGCCGAGCTGGCCGCCGAGGAGGAGGCCGAAACGGCCGAGCCCGACGCCGACGCAGAGCCCACCGAGGAGCCTGCCGAGGAGCCCGAGGCGGAGACGGCGGCCCAGGAGCCCGAGGCGGACGCCGAGCCGGAGGACGAGAAGCAGTAGCTCGTCCACAGCGTGCTCCACAGGCCTGTGGAGCGCGCTGTGAACTTCCCGCTCTAAGCGGCCACGGCTGTTGTGGACAGTGTCCGGCAACGTCGGGGATTTCGGTGGAGAACCCCCCGAACACGGGTTCTCTTTCGCCTGCTAGGCGCCCGCTTCCACTTCCCACAGCCACCTGTGAATCCCCAGCTGTTGAGGCCGTCCGCCGCTGCGGCTTCAATGGTGGATCCATGGCCCAGGCCGCGCCTGCCCACGCCGCCACCGTCCCCCCGGTGCCGGCCCAGTCCCCCCACGTGCCCTCGCACGACCTGGACGCCGAGATGTCGGTCCTCAGCGCGATGCTGCTGGCGCCGACTGCGATCGCGGCCGTCAGCGAGCACCTGAAGGCCTCCGACTTCTACCGCCGCACGCACGGGATCATCTTCGACGTCGCCCGCGGCCTCTTCGAGCGCGGCGAGCCGGTCGACGCGATCACGGTCACCGCCAAGCTCGAGGAGGAGAGCCAGCTCGAGCTCGTCGGCGGGCGCGGCAAGATCCACGAGATCGCCGCCTGGGCCTCCGCGGCCGGCAACGCCGCCCACTACGCGCTGATCGTCCGCGACCACTCGCTGATCCGCCGGCTCTCCGACGCCGGCCGCGAGATCACGAGACTCGCGAGCGACCGCGGCGACGAGACGAGCCACCTGATCTCGAAGGCCGAGCAGGTCCTGTTCGAGGTCAGCCAGGCCGGCACGCCGGGAGAGCTGCGCTCGCTCAAGGAGGCGCTCGTCGAGACGTTCGAGCGCGTCAGCCACCTCTACGAGCAGGGGGCGTCGGTCACGGGCGTCTCGAGCGGCTTCTCCGAGCTCGACGCGGTCACCGCCGGCTTCCAGCCCGGCAACCTGATCATCCTCGCCGCCCGGCCCTCGATGGGGAAGAGCGCGCTCGGGATCAGCATCGCTGCCAACGTCGTCCGCTCGGGCACCCCGTGCGCCTTCTTCACGCTCGAGATGTCGAAGCAGGAGGTGACGCAGCGGCTGATCTGCCTCGAGGGGAAGATCGACTCGCACAAGATCCGGACCGGGAAGCTGGCCGAGGAGGACTGGTCGCGCCTCTCGAAGGCCTGCGCGACGCTCGAGCAGGCGCCGCTCTACCTCGACGACACGCCGGGCCTGACCCTGTTCGAGCTCCGCTCGCGCGCCCAGACGCTGAAGCGCCGCGAGCCCGAGCTCGGGATGATCGTCGTCGACTACCTGCAGCTGATGGCGATGGGCGGCAACGTCGAGAGCCGGCTCCAGGAGGTCTCGTCGCTCTCCCGCGGCCTGAAGGCGCTCGCGAAGGACCTCGACCTGCCGATCATCGCCCTCTCGCAGCTGTCGCGCGCGGTCGAGCAGCGCACGGACAAGCGGCCGGTGCTCTCCGACCTGCGCGAGAGCGGCTCGATCGAGCAGGACGCCGACCTCGTCATGTTCATCTACCGGGACGAGTACTACAACGGCGACGAGTCGGAGGACAAGGGCCTCGCCGAGGTGCACGTCGCCAAGCACCGGAACGGGCCGACCGAGACGATCAAGCTCAACTTCGTCAAGCGCTACGCCAAGTTCTCCGACCACCGTGCCGCGTGAAGTGGGCCGCATGAGCTGGGCCGCGTGAACGCCACCTGCCTCACCTGCGGTCGCGCCTTCGAGACCGTCGAGGTGAAGGTGCTGCACTTCACGTTCCCCGGCAGCCGCTACTGCGAGGTCTGCCGCTACGCCGAGGAGGCCGAGGAGTCGGAGAGCCGGGCGATGGCGCGGTTCGACCGCACCGGCGTGCCCTCCGCGTACCGCGACTGCTCGTTCGAGAACTTCAGCCAGGTCGCGGGCACCGGCGACGCGCTGGCGCTCTCGAAGCGGCTCTCCGAGGAGGTGCGGAACGGCCGCCGGCCGAGCCGCGGCCTGCTCCTGCACGGCCCGCCCGGCGCCGGCAAGACGCACCTCGCGGTCGCGATCCTGCGCGAGGCGGCGTACAAGCAGGAGTCGGCGAACCTCTTCATCAACGTGCCGACGTGGCTGCAGCGCCTGCGCGACCTGCGCAGCCAGCAGCTGGACGGCGAGGAGCTGCAGTGGAGCTTCCCGCGCGGGTTCAAGATCGTCGTGCTCGACGACCTCGGGAACGAGAAGGCGGACGACTGGTCGCGCGGACGGCTCTACAGCCTCGTCAACGAGCGCGAGTCGTCGCGATCGCTGACGATCGTGACGACGAACCTGACCCTCGGCGAGCTCGACGACCGCGTCGGCAAGCCGATCGCGAGCCGCCTACGGCGGCTCTGCCAGGAGGTGAGGCTGGCTCCCACGAACGACTACCGGGCACTGGATTACCGGGCACAGGGAGCCGAACGGGGGGCTGCATGAAACGAGGGGTCCCGGAAGGAGCACGGGCATGATCGACCAGACGGTCTGGCTGGCAGCGCGGGCGACGTCGTACACCGTCGTCTGCGAGGAGTGCGCAGCCGAGCACGGGTATCTCGGCGCGCGGGTGGAGGGCCGCCTCGATCTGGAGCGCGAGCACACCGCCACCTGCTGCACACGCGGGCATCCGATCAGCGTCGTCCGCGGGTTCGAAGAGCCGACCGGACTGCGCCTGCACTAGATCGGGCATGATCGCGGCGTGGCCGCGACCGTGATCGTCGGCGCCCAGTGGGGCGACGAGGGCAAAGGGAAGATCGTCGACCTGCTGGCGCAGTCGAGCGATGTCGTCTGCCGCTACCAGGGCGGCCCGAACGCCGGCCACACGGTGATCGTCGGCGGCGAGACGTTCAAGTTCCGGCACCTGCCGTCGGGGATCCTCTCCGGCAAGGTCAGCGTCCTCGGCGCCGGCTGCGTCGTCGACCCCGAGGTGCTGCTCGAGGAGATCGACGGGCTCGAGGAGCGCGGGATCTCGGCCGAGCCGCTCCGGATCTCGGGCAACGCGCACCTGATCATGCCCTGGCACATAGCGATCGACGGCGCCGGCGAGAAGCGGCTCGGCAAGCTCCAGATCGGGACGACGCGCCGGGGGATCGGGCCCGCGTACGCGGACAAGGCGGCGCGGCTCGGGATCCGTGTCCAGGATCTGCTCGACCCGAAGATCCTGCGTCAGAAGATCGAGCTTGCGATCACCGAGAAGAACGTCTGGCTGGAACGCGTCTACGAGATCGAGCCGTTCGAACTCGAAGAGGTGGCGCAGACCTACGAGGGGTACGCCCAGCGCCTCCGCCCCTACGTCGCGGACACCTCCCTGCTCGTCGACCGTGCGCTCCGAAACGGCGACAACGTCCTGTTCGAAGGCGCGCAGGGAACGCTCCTCGACCTCGATCACGGCACCTACCCGTTCGTCACCTCCTCCAGTCCGATCGCTGCCGGCGCGGCGGTCAGCTTCGGCATCGGCCCGAACCGGATCGACGAGATCCTCGGCGTCTCCAAGGCCTACGTGACCCGGGTCGGCGAGGGGCCGTTCCCCTCCGAGATCGAGGGTGACGCGCAGGAGCGCGTGCGTGAGCTCGGCGGCGAGTTCGGCACCGTCACGGGCCGCGAGCGCCGCTGTGGCTGGCTCGACCTGCCGGCGCTCCGCTTCGCCGTGCGCGTCAACGGGATCACCTCGCTTGCGCTGACGAAGCTCGACGTGCTCTCGAGCTTCGCCGAGGTTCCGATCTGCGTGCGGTATGCGCTGCCGGACGGGAGCGAGACGGACGATTTCCCGGCCCATCAGTCGGACTTCCATCACTGCCGACCCGTGTGGGAGACGCTCTCCGGCTGGGAGCAGGAGCTAGACGGCACCGAGCTGCCCGACGCGGCAGCCGCCTACGTCCGGTTCGTGGAGGAGGCGCTCGGGGTTCCGGTCTCGCTCGTCGGCACCGGGCAGGGCCGCGAGGCCGTGCTCACCCTGCGCTGAGCGTCACGTGCGCGTCCTCCTCGTCGGATCCGGTGGCCGTGAGCACGCGCTCGCCTGGAAGCTCGTCCAGTCACCACGCCTAACCGAGCTCCATGCCGCCCCGGGCAACCCCGGAATCGCAGCACTCGGCCAGTGCCACCCCGTCCGCTCGGAGGATGCCGAGGCGATCCTCGACCTCTCCCGGACGCTTCAGATCGACCTCGTCGTCGTCGGGCCCGAGGTTCCTCTCGTGGCGGGGCTCGCGGACGTTCTGCGACTGGCCGGTATCCCGGTCTTCGGCCCGTCGGGTGCCGCGGCTGCGATCGAGGGCTCGAAGACGTTCGCCAAGGAGGTGATGGCTGCGGCCGGCGTCCCCACCGCTGCGCTCCTACCCGAGGCCGTCGCACCCTGCGTGCTGAAGGCGGACGGTCTGGCCGCCGGCAAGGGAGTCGTCGTCTGCCTGACCGAGGAGGACGTTGCCGCAGGGCTCGAGGAGCTCGACGGCTTGAGCGGGCCGCTCGTGATCGAGGAGCTGCTGCAGGGCCCCGAGATCTCCGTCTTCGCGGTCTGCGACGGCGTCAATGCGTTGCCCCTGCTCGTGGCGCAGGACTTCAAGCGCGCCCATGACGGCGACCGCGGTCCGAACACCGGCGGCATGGGCTCGTTCGCGCCCGTGCCGGGGTTCGGCTCGGCCGAGATCGCGGAGCTCGTCGCGACGACGTGCCGCCCGATCGTGACCGAGCTCGCGGCCCGGGGGCATCCCTTCATCGGGACGCTGTTCGCGGGGCTGATGCTGACGCCGTCCGGCCCCCGCGT
>JANPKC010000241.1:0-3269 GCA_031425855.1 Actinomycetes bacterium
CGGTCTTCAGGTCGTTCCGGAAGACGAAGTCGGGCCCGCCCCAGGAGACGGTCGCGTCGCGGCCCATCGGGTAGTGCGAGATGTAGAAGCTGTGGTTGTGGCGCTCGACGATCGGGAGCCCAAGCTCGAACGCGTTGTTGAAGAGCGTCGTCGCGGTCTGGCAGACACCGCCGCCGATCGACGGAACGAGCAGCGAGCCGATGATCATCTGGCCCTCGCGGAAGCCGCGCTCGACCGTCCGCGGGCCGACACGGTCGTTGAACGAGAAGGTGTCGCCGGGACGGATCACGGTGCCGTCGATGTAGTTCGCCATCAGCTGCACGTTGTGGATCCGATTCGCCGACGACGTGCCCATGTCGGTCGTGAAGGTGGAGATCTGCTCGCGGATGCCGAGGCGCTCGGCCTCGCCTGTTGTCAGATCGGCACGGACCTGCTTCAGGCGCAGCGAGGCGGTGTGGTCGGTCGCGGCGGCCGCAGCGGCGACGGAGTCGGCGGCCCACGGACCGTCGACGGCGAGCCCGGGGCGGGAGGGCCGGATCCGGACGCGCCTCCCGTCGGCGACGAAGCGGGCGTTGACCGCGCGCGCGCGCCACGGCGTCAGCATCGGCTCGACAGCCTTCGCGATCCGCTGCGGATGGAAGGAGATGCGGAAGCGGTCTCCGTCCGGCCGGAAGCGAAGCAGCCTGGCGAGGCGGGCCGGCTGCAGCACCCCCACCTCCTCGTCCTTGAAGGTCAGCCGTACCGGCTCGTCGATCAGCTGCTCGGCCGACGCGACGGCCTCCTCCGCCGCGGCCGTCGTCAGCTCGGGCTCGACGTGCGTGAGCGACGCCGTCAGCGTCCGGGCGCCGGTCAGCGACGCCTTCGCCAGCGAGGCGGCGAGTTGCGTCGCGTCGACCGCGTCCCCGGGCTGGGACGGGATGATCCGGAAGCCCGCGCGGGCGACGATCTGAGCGCGGCGCGGCCGCGGCAGCGCGCTCGAGAGGCGCGCAGCGACGTCCTCGGCCTCGGGGCGCGGCACGAGCACCGGGTCGACGAGCAACGGCGGTGGGGTCGGGTCGACGAGCTGCCGGATGCGGCCGAGGAAGGTGGAGCGGCCGGCATTCCAGAGCGCCCGCTCTGTTGCGACTCGGTCGAGCCGAAGCGCCTCGCCGGGGACGACGTCGTACGTCTTGCCGCCGACGGCGACGCCGATCGGCCGCTCGAGCTGAGCCTCGCGAAGCTCTGCTCCGGGCAGCGGCCGGTCCCAGAAGTAGGCATCGCGCACGCCAACCGCGGCCACGGCTGCGCCGGCCACGCAGACGAGCAGTGCAGCGGCGATGAGCCCCAGGCGTCTCACGATTGGCAAGGTAGCCGCTCCTGCCCCGCACTACACTCGAAATTCGTGAGGTTGCGGGATCTTCCCTCGGTGGACGAGCTGACGCGCGGCGTCGACGACCCGCTGGCGGTCGCCGCCGCGCGCGACGTGCTCGAGCGTGCACGGGAGGAGATCCGCGCCGGTGCCGACCCGGGCGACCTGCGCGTGCGGCTCGACGGCGCGCTCGCCGCAGCGCGGCGGCCCGCGCTCCGCCGCGTCCTCAACGCGACCGGCGTGCTCATCCACACGAACCTCGGCCGCGCCCCGCTGGCGCAGGCCGCGCTCGACCGGATCGCGGCCGTCGGCGGCTTCTCGAACCTCGAGTACGACCTCTCCTCCGGCACCCGCGGCTCGCGCCAGGACCACCTCGCGCCGCTGCTGCGCCGCCTCACCGGCGCGGAGGCCGCGATCGTCGTCAACAACAACGCCGCCGCGATGCTGCTCGCGCTCGCCGCGCTTGCGGAGGGCCGCGAGGTCGTCGTCTCGAGGGGCGAGCTGATCGAGATCGGCGACGGCTTCCGGATTCCCGACGTGCTCGCCCGTTCGGGCGCCCGCCTCGTCGAGGTCGGGACGACAAACAGGACGCGGGCGGCCGACTACGAGGACGCGATCGGCCCCGAGACGGCGCTGCTCCTGCGCGTGCACCAGTCCAACTTCCGCGTCGTCGGGTTCACCGAGCAGCCGCGGCTCGAGGAGCTCGCCGCGGTCGCGCGGCGCCACGAGCTGCCGCTCCTCGACGACCTCGGCTCGGGAGCGCTCGTCGACGTCGAGGGTGAGCCGACCCCGGCGGCGGCCCTCGCAGCGGGCGCCGACCTCGTCTGCTTCTCCGGCGACAAGCTCCTCGGCGGCCCGCAGGCCGGGATCGTCGCCGGCCGCTCCGACCTCGTCGAGAAGCTGCGCCGCCACCCGCTCCACCGCGCGCTCCGCTCGGACAAGCTCACGCTCGCCGCGCTCGAGGGGACGCTGGCCCTCTATCTCGACCGGCCGGAGGAGATCCCGGTGCTGCGGATGCTCCGCGAGCCGGCCGGGGCCGTCCGCGGCAGGGCCGAGCGCCTGGCCGAGGCGACCGGCGGAAGCGTCGAGGAGACCGTGGCGCGCGTCGGCGGCGGGGCGCTGCCGCTCGCCGAGTTGCCGAGCTTCGCCTGCGCGGTCGCGGAGGAGCTGGCCGCGGCGCTGCGCGCGCACGAGCCGCCCGTGATCGCGGTCGTCCGCGACGGGCGCACGCTGCTCGACTGCCGGACGCTCACCGACGCCGAGGCCGTCGAGGTCGCGGCCGCGGTGCGCGCATGCCGCTGACCGTCGGCACCGCCGGCCACATCGACCACGGCAAGACGTGGCTCGTCCGGGCGCTGACCGGGAAGGACACCGACCGGCTCCCCGAGGAGCAACGGCGCGGGATCTCGATCGACCTCGGCTACGCGCCGCTCGACCTTCCCGACGGCAGGCGCCTCTCGCTGATCGACGTCCCCGGCCACGAGCGCTTCGTCCGCAACATGGTCGCCGGCGCGACCGGGATCGACCTCTTCCTGCTCGTGATCGACGCGGGCGAGGGTGCACGGCCGCAGACGCTCGAGCACCTGGCGATCATCCGCCTGCTCGGGATCGAGCACGGCGTCGTCGCGGTGACGAAGGCGGACGCGGTCGACACGGAGACGCTGGAGCTGGCGCTCGAAGAGGCGCGCGAGCTCGTCCCGGAGACGGAGGCGATCGCGGTGAGCGCGAAGACCGGCGCCGGCCTCGACGATCTCCGCGAGGCGCTCGGCCGAGCTGGGGAGCTTGTGTTACAGGAACACAAAGTCGACGGCGCCGCGGCCCGGCTCCACGTCGACAGGGTCTTCTCGCTGCGCGGGATCGGGACGGTCGCGACCGGGACGCTCTGGTCCGGGACGGTCGCGACCGGCGACCTGCTCCGCGC
>JANPKC010000242.1:0-2494 GCA_031425855.1 Actinomycetes bacterium
GCAGCGGGACGCCGCCGGACTCGATCTCGTACGCGTACCCGAAGGACGGCGTCTACACGGCGACGCTCAACGTCTACCTCGGGCCGCCCTACGGAGGCACCGCCGTCCGCTATCTGACGCAGACCCGCGTGAAGGTCGGCAAGGGCAACCGGGACGTGCTCGCGCTGCTCCCGACGCCGCGTGCCGGGAAGGTGCCGTTCCCGGTCAGCTTCCGGGCGATCGTCGACCCGCCGACGCCCGCGGTGCGCTGGGAGTTCGTCCCCGGCGACGGCAAGAACCGCTCCGGCACCGGCCGGCCGCCGCGCTTCCTCGGCCACACCTACACGGCCGCCGGCACGTATCGCGCCGTGCTGATCGTGTATCTCGGCCCGGCCGAGCGGCTGCTGACGTACGTCGACGTCAACGCCCGATAGGGCGGCCCCCGCGCGGGGAGCCCGTACAATCGCCGCGTGGCCTGGGACGTCCTCACCGACGAGCAGCGCGAGATCCGCGAGCTCGTCCGCACGCTGGCGCGGGAGCGCGTCGCGCCGCGCGCGGCCGCGATCGACGAGTCGCACGAGTTCCCGTGGGACATCGTCGAGCTCTTCCGCGAGCACGAGCTCTTCGGCCTCCTCTTCGACGAGGAGCACGGCGGCTCGGGGACGGGAACGCTGCTCGCGCTGGTCGCGATCGAGGAGGTCTCGAAGGTCTGCGCGTCAAGCGGCCTGCTGCTCGCGGTGCAGGAGCTCGGCTCGCTCGGGCTCAAGCTCGCAGGGTCACAGGCGCAGAAGGAGGCATACCTGCCGAAGCTCGCGAGCGGGGAGTGGCTGCCTGCCTACGCGCTCACCGAGGCCGGCTCCGGCTCCGACTCGGCCGCGATGCGGACGACGGCAGTCCGCGACGGCGACGAGTACGTGCTCAACGGCTCGAAGCGCTTCATCACGAACGCCGGCGTCGCCAATCTCTACACCGTCTTCGCCAAGACCGACCCGGACGGGGGCCACGCGGGCATCAGCGCGTTCCTCGTCGAGAAGGACGCGCCCGGCTTCGCGGTCGCGCGGCTCGAGCCGAAGATGGGGATCTCGGGCTCGACCACGGGCGAGCTGACCTTCGACGACTGCCGCATCCCGGCCGCCAACCGGCTCGGCGAGGAGGGCGAGGGGTTCAAGATCGCGATGCGGATCCTCGACCGCTCGCGCCCCGGCGTCGCCGCGCAGGCGCTCGGGATCGCGCAGGGAGCCACCGACTACGCGCTCGAGTACGCGAAGACGCGCGAGACGATGGGCAAGCCGATCGCGCAGCACCAGCTGATCCAGGCCAAGCTCGCGGACATGGAGACCGAGACGGAGGCGGCGCGCGGGCTGCTCTACCGCTTCGGGCAGATGTGCGACGCGGGCGCCGACGACGCCGAGTTGACGAAGGCCTCCGCGATGGCGAAGTTGAAGTGCGGCGACGTCGCGATGTGGGTCGCGACCGAGGCCGTCCAGATCCTCGGCGGCTACGGCTACATCAAGGAGTACCCGGTCGAGCGCTTCATGCGCGACGCCAAGATCACGCAGATCTACGAGGGGACGCAGGAGGTGCAGCGCCTCGTGATCGCGAGGGAGATGCTGCGCGAGAGCAGAGCGTTCCTCCTCGCCGGCGTCGGCTGAGGCCGTGGAGATGATGCGCAACGACGTCGACGGCTGGCTCGAGCGCTACGTCGCTGCGTGGAAGAGCAGCGACCCGGGCGAGATCGGCGACCTCTTCTCCGAAGACGCGCGCTACCGCTATCGGCCCGGCGAGCCGCTCGCCGGCCGCGAGGCGATCGTGCAGGGCTGGCTCGGCGAGGGCGACGAGCCGGGTACGTTCGACGCCTCGTACTCGTGCTGGGCGCTCGAGGGCGACCGCGCCGTCGCCACCGGCACGAGTTCGTACACGGCGCCCGAGCACCGGGTCTACGACAACGTCTTCCTGCTCGTATTCGACGCCGACGGGCGCTGCTCGGACTTCACCGAGCTGTACGTCAGGCGGCCACAGGCGGACTGAGCTCTCGCGCGCGCAGCTTCGAGCGTGCGGCGCTGTGCTCCGGCCGGCCTCCCGCCGCGTTCGGCCCGGCGACGAGACGTTCCCGCTCCGTACCGACCTCTTCTGGGCCACGCTGCCCGCCTGAGCGTTTCCCCGCGCCGCGGCGCGGGCACGAAGCCATGCGTGAGGGTCCGGGGTCTGCTCGCACTGCTGTCGCTTGCGCTTCTTGCGGGCGGGCTCGCGCACGCCGCCGACTCGGCCTACCCGGGACGGAACGGCTCGCTGCTCTTCCTCCGCGACGTCGGCGGCAACGCCTCGCCCGGGAGCCACATCTTCCTCGCCGCCCCCGACGGCTCGGGGCTGCGCGACGTCACCCCGCCCGGGTTCGTCGACATCCGGAGCGCGAGCTGGTCGCCGGACGGGCGGACGATCGCGTTCTCGGGACTGCACGAGAGCCGCAACGGTGTCGCCGTCTATCTGATCGCCGCCGACGGCAGCGGCCTGCGGC
>JANPKC010000243.1:0-4129 GCA_031425855.1 Actinomycetes bacterium
CGCTGCTCGTCGGCCTTGTCGGCGGCCGGCCGGCCGACGCCGCGTACCCGGGGACGAACGGCAAGATCGTCTGGGTCGGAGCGGACGGCGACACCGACTACGGCATCTGGGTGATGAACGCCGACGGCTCGGGCAAGACGCGCCTCCTGGGCCAGGCCGACGACTCCTATCCCGTGTGGTCGCCCGACGGGCGGAAGATCGCGTTCTCGCGTTCCGGCACGTTCCCCAGCGGCTGCCCGTACGGCGAGATCTACGTCATGAACGCCGACGGGTCCGGCCTCACAGCGATCACGGGCGGCAGCAGCGCGGCCGAGGACGACCCCACCTGGTCTCCGGACGGAGAAAGGATCGCCTACACACGCCGGAGCCCCGACGATCAGTGCGGGAACGCCGGCTTCGGTATCTGGGTCATGAACGCCGACGGGTCGGGGCAGACCCAGCTGACGTCAGGCGGCCCCACGACCCTCGACTTGCAGCCCGCCTGGTCGCCGAACGGGCACACGATCGCGTTCACCAGAAGCACCTCCTCGTCCCTCGACGAGATCTACACCATGAACACAGACGGATCTCAGGTGACCCGTTTGACGGACTGGAAGCTACCGAACGGAGCAACCGCCTCCTCGGCGCCGGCCTGGTCCCCCGACGGGCAGAAGATCGCCTACATGCGCATCGACCTCACCAGTACCTACGAGGAGATCTGGGTCATGGGCGCGGACGGCTCAGGACAAACGGCGGTGACGCAGAACGGCTTCGTCGGGAACAGCTACCCGGCCTGGTCGCCGGACGGGCAGAGAATCCTCTTCTCGGGCCTGGCCGCATTCTGCGACGGCTGCAACAACGAGATCTTCTCCATCAACGCCGACGGCTCCGACCAGACACAGCTGACGGACAACAAGATCCTGGACTGGATGCCCGACTGGCAGCCGCTCGAAGCCGCCGATCCCCAGGGCACGGTCGTCGTCAACCTCGATGCGGTTCCCGACGACGCGCGGGACTTTGCCTTCGATCTGCCGCAGCCCTTCTCGCTCGACGACGACGCGGATCCGACGCTTCCTTCGTCACGGCAGTTCGAGCTGGCGGCAGGGCCCCAGACCGTCCGGCTTACCGGCGTCGAGGGCTGGACGGTCACCGGCGTCAGCTGCGTCGATCCCGACGGCGGCACCACGACGAGCCTCCGAACCGCCAGCGTGGATCTCGACGCCGCCGAGACCGTCACCTGCACGTTCACTGCGACGAAGGCCACCGTCGTGGTCCCGCGCGCGAACGGCAAGATCACCTGGATCCGTCCAACCGAGCTTTCCGGGCACGGGACATGGGACATCTGGACGATGAACCCGGACGGCACAGGCGCGACGAACCTCCTGCCGGCCGGCGTGGACGAAGAGCATCCGGCGTGGTCGCCCGACGGGCAGCGGATCGCCTTCGACCGTTCTCACGGCACGCCCAGCGGTTGCGGCGTCGGGAACATCTTCGTCATGGACGCCGACGGGTCGAATGTCACGCAGCTGACGACGAACTCGCTCGGCACCGTAGCGACGGAGCCCACCTGGTCGCCGGACGGAACGAGGATCGCGTACACGCTCGGGCAGCAGGACGCGACCTGCAACAACGGCGACAGCGAGATCTGGGTCATGAACGCCGACGGGACCGGCCAGAGGGCGATCACCTCCGGCGGGCCTGACATCGGCAACGGCGACGGCGAGCCCGACTGGTCACCGGACGGGAGCCGGATCGCCTTCACCGGCCACCGCGGCCCGAGCGGGATGCGTCCTCGTGGGATCTTCACGATCGCCCCGGATGGGTCGCAGCTCACGCGTCTGACCGGTCTCCCCCTCAGCTTCCTCCACGCGAGCGCGCCGGACTGGTCACCGGACGGACGACGGATCGCCTACGAGCAGAGAGACGCCTGGGACGGCTCGTACGAGATCTGGATGATGAACGCCGACGGATCGGGACACACCGCGGTGACGAACAACGGCTTCCTGTCGAACATGTCCCCGGCGTGGTCGCCCGACGGCCAGCAGATCGCCTTCTCGGGCCAGGACGACCAGGTCACCTTCGACAACGAGATCTTCGTCATCAACGTCGACGGCACCGGGCAGAGGGCGGTCACGAACGACACGGTCGGCGACTCGTTCCCGGACTGGCAGCCTCTCCCTGCATCCGCCCCCCAGGACCCGCCGACCTTGGCGGACACGGATCCAGACTCGCCGGCGAACGACAACAGCCCGCGGGTGAAGGGAACGGCGCCCGGTGCGGCCACGGTGACGCTCTACGCCTCGCCCGACTGCTCCGGGGCGGTTGCGGCGCAGGGAACCGCGGCGAACTTCGCCTCACCGGGGTTGCAGGTGACGGTTCCGGACAACTCCTCGACGACGTTCCGCGCGACCGCGACGAATGCCGCCGGGGACGTGTCGGCCTGCTCGAGCTCGTCGATCACGTACGTCGAGGAGTCGCCGCCGCCGGTCCCGCGCGGCAACATCCATGTCTTCCTCGACAGCAACGACCCGCAGGACTTCGAGTTCAGGGGCGGAGGCCCGGGCTCGCTCGAGTTCTTCACCCTCGACGACGACGGCCTCGCCGACTTCACCCACAACAACCTCCGCTACTTCCTCGACGCAGCCGCCGGCAACTGGACGATCGAGCAACTCCTCCCCACCGGCTGGGAGCTCACCTCGCTCAGCTGCACCGACCCCGACGGAGGCACCACCACCAACCTCACCACCGCCACCGCCCAGATCGACCTCGACGACGGCGAAACCATCGCCTGCACCTTCACCAACCGCCGCAGAGACACCGCGCCGCCCACATTGACCCTTCCCGCGAGCTTCGCGGTCGACGCCACGAGCCCCGCAGGCGCCGTCGTCACCTACGCGGCGACGGCGAGCGACGAGGTCGATCCTTCGCCCGCCCTCGCCTGCGCCCCCGCGTCAGGGTCGGTGTTCCCGATCGGCACGACGGGGGTGAGTTGCAGCGCGACGGACAGTGCGGGCAACGTCTCGGTGGGCTCGTTCATGGTCAGAGTTCGGGGGGCGGCCGAACAGCTCGCCCGGTTGACCGAGAAGACGCTCAGCGTCGTGCTCCGACGTGGGCAGGCCGAGGCCCTCGCAGCACGTCTGCAAGCGGCCGCCGACTGGCTCGCCGCAGGACGGACGGACCGCGCCTGCTCCGCGCTGCGCACCTACGCGGCAGTCGTGGAGCGGCTACCGGTGCCACTGGTCGCGCACCTGGACAAGGCGGAGCTGCTCGCTGACGTAGACCGGATCCAGGCCGTGATCGGATGCTGAGCAAGCTCCGCACGCGCGAGGTGATCGCGAGGACACCTCGGCATGGCTCCCATGTGGAAGGGATGTTTCGCGACCGAGCAGACGCGCAGCGTCGTGCTGCCGGACTCGACGAGCGTTGGCGCGCCCACGCCCGCGGTCTCCGCGGCGAGACCTCTGTCCCAAAGCTCGTCGTACCCCTGCTCCTCGAGGACGATTGAGGCGATCACCGACGAGTCGAGGACCATGACTAGCCCTCGGGTCCGATGCCCAGGATCTCCTCCCGCTCCGCCTTAGTCAGCGGCGGCCGGCGGCGCCGCTCGGTTCCCGCCGCTCGCCCAGCGCCACCGTCACCGTCTGCGTCTTCGCTCGCCGGCCAGCTCGGCGACCTCGGCGGCGAGCCGCTCGGTCTCCGCGTTCTTGATGTTCAGTGCCATGGCGGAACGGTACCTTCCGTCCACCATTCCTCAGGCGGGCGTCTCGGCGAGCGCGACGAGCTCCCGCCGTAGCTCCTTGATCTCGTCGCGCAGCTTCGCCGCGTACTCGAAGCGCAGCTCCTCCGCGGCGACGAACATCTCCTCCTCGAGCGTGATCGCGAGCTTCTCGAGCTCCTCGCGCGAGAGGCCCTCGACGTCGGCCTTCGCGCCGCGGCGGCGACGGCCGGGGACGTTCGGGTTGTCCATCTGCAGGAACTCGGCGATGTCGGAGACGCCCTTCGTGATCGTGATCGGCGTCGTCCCGTGCTCCTCGTTGTAGGCGAGCTGGATCGTGCGGCGGCGCTCGGTCTCCTCCATCGCGCCCTTGATCGCCTCCGTCAGCTTGTCGGCGTAGAGCAGCACGCGCCCGTTGACGTTCCGCGCCGCGCG
>JANPKC010000244.1:0-2797 GCA_031425855.1 Actinomycetes bacterium
AGGCGCAGAGGCTTCGCGCGAGCTCGCTGACCGACCGCAACCTCCAGTTCGAGGCGCTCCAGATCCTCAAGGAGGCGCCGCCGCAGATCGTCTTCCTGCCGGCGGGCCAGGGCAACCTGCTCGACCCGTCGACGTTCCTCAAGTCGGCCGGGACGACGCCCTAGCGGTTCGACTCCTGCAGCACCCAGGTGTTGCCGTCGGGATCGCTGAAGTCCGCGAACGAGTTGTAGTCCCGGTGCTCGGGATCCGGGCCGGGCTGCCAGCCGGCAGGCGTCATGTGCCGGATCTCGCTCACCTCGACACCGCGTCCGACGAGCTCGGCGCGGGCGGCCTCGATGTCGGCCACGACGAGGTGCGTGCCACGGTACGAGCCCGGCTGCGCGGTCGTGAGTCCGCGCCCGACCGTCAGCGAGCACGCGGAACCGGGAGGGGTGATCTGGACGACCCGGAACTGCTCGTTCGGCTCGTGGTCGACGTCGAGTGTGAAGCCGCAGGTCTCGACGTAGAACTGCTTGGCGCGGTCCACGTCGGTCACGGGGATCAGCACCAGCTCGAGCTTGAAGTCCATCGCGCCTCCTAGTGGTCGTCGGTCGGCATGTTCTCTCACAACCCATAGGATCTGCGGCGCATGAGCACCGAAGCACCCGACAGGAACCTCGCACTCGAGCTCGTCCGCGTCACCGAAGCGGCTGCTCTCGCGGCGTCCGGCTGGGTCGGCCGCGGCGAGAAGGAGAAGGCCGACGGGGCCGCGGTCGACGCGATGCGGCTCGTCCTCGACACGGTGCGGATGAACGGCACCGTCGTGATCGGCGAGGGGGAGAAGGACGAGGCGCCGATGCTCTACAACGGCGAGGAGGTCGGCGACGGCAGCGGTCCAGCCGTGGACGTGGCCGTCGACCCGCTCGAGGGCACGCGCCTGACCGCGCTCGGCCAGCCGAACGCGATCGCGGTGATCGCGGTCGCCGAGCGGGGGACGATGTTCGACCCTGGCGCGGCGCTCTACATGGACAAGATCGCGGTCGGGCCGGAGGCGGCCGGCGCGATCGACATCGACGCCTCGCCGAGCGAGAACGTCCGCGCCGTGGCGAAGGCGAAGGGGCTCGACGTCAGCGAGGTCACCGTCGTCGTGCTCGAGCGCGACCGCCACGACGAGCTGATCCGCGAGCTGCGCGAGTCCGGCGCCCGCGTGAACCTGATCCGCGACGGCGACGTCGCCCCCTCGATCGCGGCCTCGCAGGCGTTCACCGGCGTCGACATGCTGATGGGGATCGGGGGCACGCCCGAGGGCGTCATCGCCGCCGCCGCGATCAAGTGCATGGGCGGCGCGATCCAGGGCAAGCTCTGGCCGCGGAACGACGAGGAGCGGCAGAAGCTGCTCGACACCGGCTACGACCTCGACCGGGTGCTGACAACGGACGACCTCGTCTCGGGCGAGGACGTCTTCGTCGCCGCAACCGGCGTCACGAGCGGTGCGCTTCTCCGCGGCGTCCGCGTCAGCGGCCAGGGCGTCGAGACGGAGTCGATCGTGATGCGCTCCCGCTCCGGCACCGTGCGGCGGATCGCCGCCTACCACCCTTCCGACAAAGTCAGACGCTTGATGAAAGGAGACCGCGATGGGCGCCAATGAGCTCCACGACACCGCGAAGGCCCTGGTGGCCGACGACAAGGGGATCCTCGCCGCCGACGAGAGCTCGGGGACGATCAAGAAGCGCTTCGACTCGATCGAGCTCGAGTCGACCGAGGAGAACCGGCGCGCCTACCGCGACATGCTCTTCACGACGCCCGGCCTCGAAGATCACGTCAGCGGCGTTATCCTCTACGACGAGACGCTGCGCCAGAGCTCGGCCGACGGGACGCCGTTCGCGAAGCTGCTCGCGGACAGGGGGATCATCCCGGGGATCAAGGTCGACACGGGGGCGAAGGACCTTGCCGGCGCGCCCGGCGAGAAAGTGACGGAGGGCCTCGACGGCCTGCGCGAGCGGCTCGAGGAGTACAAGGGCCTGGGCGCGCGCTTCGCCAAGTGGCGCGCCGTGATCACGATCGGGGAGGGAATCCCGACCGCCTACTGCATCGAGGCGAACGCGCACGCGCTGGCGCGCTATGCGGCGCTCTGCCAGGAGCAGGGGATCGTCCCGATCGTCGAGCCCGAGGTGCTGATGGACGCCGACAACGACATCGAGACCTGCTACCGCGCGACGAAGCGGACGCTGCACAAGACCTTCGACGAGCTCTACCACCAGCGCGTCGACCTGCAGGGGATCCTGCTGAAGCCGAACATGGTCATCTCCGGCAAGGGCTGCGCCACGCAGGCGAGCGCGCAGGAGGTGGCCGAGTGGACGATCCGCTGCTTCCGCGAGACCGTCCCCGCGGCCGTGGCCGGGATCGTCTTCCTCTCCGGCGGCCAGTCGGACGAACAGGCGAGCGAGAACCTGAACGCGATCAACTCGCTCGGCCCGCAGCCGTGGGTGCTCTCGTTCTCGTATGGAAGAGCGCTCCAAGCTCCTGCCCTGAAAGCATGGCGCGGATCGGCCGAGGGCGTCGAGGCCGGCCAGTCGTTCCTGGCCCTGCGCGCGCGCTGCAACAGCGCCGCCGTGGCGGGCCGCTACTCGGCCGACATGGAGGAGCTCGCCCGCTCGAGCTGAACCGAACCGCGGCGGGAACCCGCGGCCGCGGGCTCCGGCCGGTCACTCAGTCGACGTGGAATCGCCCCTCGAGCGTGTCGAGGACACCGGTGGCGGTCGTCATGCCCCTTACCGTGCCGTTTCCGCGCAGGCGTTCGTAGTCGCCCGTGCCACCG
>JANPKC010000245.1:0-4933 GCA_031425855.1 Actinomycetes bacterium
CGCCGGTCACGCCGTCTGCGACGGCGGGCTCGTGCTCGACCTCTCGGGGCTCGACGCGATCGAGGTCGACCCGGCGGCGCGCATCGCGCGTGCCGGCGGCGGCGCGACCTGGCGGGCGTTCGACGCGGCGACACAGGCGCACGGGCTGGCGGCGCCGGGCGGCACGTTCGGCACCACGGGCGTCGGCGGGCTCACCCTCGGCGGCGGCATCGGCTTCCTGATCGGGCGGCACGGCCTCTCGTGCGACAACCTCGTCGGCGCCGAGGTCGTCACGGTCGACGGCACTGTCGTCGAGGTGGGCGAGGAAGGCGATCCCGACCTCTTCTGGGCGCTGCGGGGCGGGGGCGGCAACTTCGGCGTCGTCACGCGGCTCGACTTCCAGCTCCATCCGGTCGACGAGGTCGTCGGCGGCGTGCTCGTCTGGCCCGTCGCCGCAGCTTCCGAGCCGCTCCGCGTCTTCCGCGACGTGGCCATGGCCGCCCCCGACGACTTCTCGACCCAGGCCGTGCTCGGCCACTCGACGGCGACGGGGGCCTGCATTCTCGGCGTCGTCGTCTGCTCGACCGGACCGGACGAGGAGCCGGAGCTCCTGCGCCGGCTGCGGCGCGTGCCGGGCCTCCAGGCCGACGAGGTGAGGCGCCGGCCGTACCTGGAGCTGCAGCGCATGTTCGACATGCCGTTCGGGCTCCGGCACTACTGGAAGGGACACTTCGTGCGGGAGCTGCCCGACCCGCTCCTGAACGAGCTCGAGCGGGCGATCGACCCGCAGCAGGCCCGCGGCTCGATCCTGATCGAGGCGATCCACGGCGCCGCGTCCCGCGTGCCGCGCGGGGCGACCCCGATCGGGTTCCGCGATGCGGCGTTCAACGTCAGCGCGCTCGGGATCTGGGAGGACCCGGCCACGGACGACCAACAGATCGCCTGGGCGCGGGAAACCGCGGCCGCCGCAGCGCACTACTCCGTCCAGGGCGGCGGCTATCTCAACTACATGCAGGCCGACGAGCCCGCCGAGCGTGTCCGCGCCGCGTTCGGAGCGGAGACGTTCGACCGGTTGTGTGCGGTCAAGCGGCGGTACGACCCCGGCAACGTGCTCCGCTTCAACCAGAACATCCCGCCGGGCTGAGCGTGTCCGCCGGCGCCCTGCGGACCGCGAATCAGCCGCCGCCGCTCGCCGGCTACAACCTCTACGAGCAGGACGCGGCGCTCGTCGAGGGCGTGCGGCGCGAGGGCGGCGATCAGTGGGAGCTGCAGATCGCCGCGTTCGGGGACGTCCTCGGCGGCGAGCCGCTGGAGTGGGGGCGGCTCGCGAACGAGCATCCGCCGCAGCTGCGGACGCACGACCGCTACGGCGAGCGCATCGACCGGATCGACTTCCACCCGGCCTGGGACTCGCTGCTCCGGCTCGGGCTCGAGGCGCGGGTGCAGTCGCTGCCGTGGGTCGAACCTGAGCCGGGCGCACACGTCGCTCGCGCAACGCTGTTCATGCTCCTCGGCCAGGTCGAGGCGGGGGTCGGCTGCCCGCTCTCGATGACGTTCGCCGCGGTGCCGGCGCTCCGCGCGGAGCCGGAGCTCGCGGCGGAGTGGGTTCCGCGGCTGTTGAGCGGCGACGCGCTCTGCGGGATGGCCATGACCGAGCGCCAGGGCGGCTCGGACGTGCGCGCGAACGAGACGGTGGCACGACCCGACGGGGACGCCTGGCAGCTCGACGGCCACAAGTGGTTCTGCTCCGCGCCGATGAGCGACGCCTTCCTCGTGCTCGCGCACGCGCCGGCCGGGCTCTCCTGCTTTCTGCTCGAGCGGCCACAGCCGGGCTTCCGGATCGAGCGGCTGAAGGACAAGCTCGGCAACCGATCGAACGCGTCCGCCGAGATCCGGCTCGACGGCGCGGCCGCGCGGCTCGTCGGCGAGGAGGGCCGCGGCGTGCGGACGATCCTCGAAATGGTCGTCCACACGCGGCTCGACTGCGTTCTCGGCTCGACCGCGCTGATGCGGCGAGCGGTCTCCGAGGCCACGCACCACGCAGCGCACCGGTCGGCTTTCGGCCGGCTCCTCTCCGAGCAGCCGCTGATGCAGAACGTTCTCGCAGACCTCTGCGTCGAATCGGAGGCGGCGACCGTGACGGCGTTACGGCTCGCGCGCGCCTTCGACAAGGCGGACGGGCCGTTTCGGCGGCTCGCCACGGCCGTCGCCAAGTTCTGGATCTGCAAGCGCACCCCCGGGCTCGTCGCCGAGGCGCTCGAGTGCCTGGGCGGGAACGGCTACGTCGAGGAGTCGCAGTTGCCGCGCCTCTTCCGCGAGAGCCCGCTCAACTCGATCTGGGAGGGCTCGGGCAACGTCAACGCCCTCGACGTCCTGCGGGCGCTCGGCCGGGAGCCCGAGACGGCCGAGGCATTCCTGGCGGAAGTGCGGCTCGCCGCCGGAGCGGACGACAGGCTCGATGCGGCGATCGCACGCCTCGAGCGCGAGCTCGCCGCCCCCGAGGAGCACGGCGCCCGGCGGCTGCTCGAGCTGCTCGCGGTGACGCTCCAGGGCTCGCTGCTCGTCCGGCACGGTGCCCCCGAGGTCGCCGACGCGTTCTGCGCCTCGCGGCTGGAGCGGCCGGGCGGCGTCTACGGGACGCTTCCAGCCGGGCTCGACGCGGCGGCGACGATCGAGCGTCACCGGCCTCGCGTCTGAAACGAAAAGGAGGGCCCCGCCGGAGCAGGGCCCTCCCGTTCACGCAGCCGTCAGAACGAGAACCGCGTCAGCCGCCTCAGGAGGCCCAGTCTCGTCAATGTCGGCTTGGCATAGCGCTTCCGCATCGTTCCTCCTCTACCGATGAGTCCGGATGTGTTGGCGCACCGGCCGCATCTTCGACACGGCCTTCCTCGTGGGCTTCTTCGCCTTGGCCTTCGCCTTCGTGCCCGGCCAGACGGGGTCGCACACGATCTTGTTGCCGGCGACGTCGGTCACGGTCAACTCGACCACCGAACCGGACGCCTGCACCAGCTTCGTCGCCTCGACGAGGATCGCCGCGGTGCTTCCGGGCGTGAACGCCGGGACGACCGTGCTGGCATTGGTCGACTTCGTCACCGCGATGCTCGCGATGCCGCTACCGGAGTCCTGCACCGTGATCTGGATCTTCTTCGGCGGGCCGGCAACGGTCGCCGTCAGGACACACGTCGGCATCGTCGTGTCCCTGCCGCCCTCCCAGACCTTCAGCGCCGTGTTCGACGTCTGCAGCACACCCGAGCTGTCGGTGTAGGAGGCACGGATCTGATCCGTGCCGGCCCCGCCGGTGTCGGTGTACGTGAACGTCGCCTGCCCGGCCGCGTTCGTCGTCCCAGTGCCAGTCTTGCCGGTGTTCGGCCCGGAGATGACGTTGAACGTGACGAGCTTGCCCGCCTGCAGCACGCCGTTCTCCTTCACGGTCGCGGTGACCGTGTGGGACGTGCCGACCGGGTTCGTCGCCGTGTCGGGCGTCAGGTCGATCTGGCCGATCAGCCTGAGGCCGGTGCCACGGGCGAGCACGTACGGCACGCCGCGTGTCCCGTCCGGGAACGACCGGCTGCCCGGGAGCGGTGCTCCTGCGGAGTCTTCCGCGATCACGAGCGGGATGAAGTCGGCCGGGAAGCCGTCGAACGCCTCGTGCACCGAGCACGACCAGTTCGAGAGGCTCGCGTCGGTCAGCGAGGTCAACGCCGGATGCGTCGCGACGATGTGCGCATCGTTGTAGCAGCCCACGCCCGTCGCCGTGAACGCCCCGAACGGTGCGAGCACGGCCACCGGAGTGCTGGGCGCCGTGTCGTGGTAGTAGCAGCTGAGCGAGATCATCATCCCGGTCTTCGCTGGCTCGTTGCCCGCGAACGCGACCGCATTGTTCGTCAGCTGGAGGCCACCCTGCGAGCTGTGGTAGACCTCGTCCGTCCCGATCGCGATCACGTTGCCGTTGACGATCGGGCCCCAGACGGCGCTGTTCGCCGTCGCCGTCCCGACCCCGCCCGCGGTGCCGACCTGGCACGTGGGATCGCCCAGGATCAGCGCGTTGTACGCCGCGAACTGAGCCTGCGTCATCGCAGCCCACTGCGCGTCGGTGACGACGTCGACGCCGAGGCCGGCGGCTGTCGCCGCGTTCGCCTCGTCGCTCGCGGCCCCACCGGTGACGGTCGAGCCGAGAATCAGGACTCTCCCGTTCTGAGCCTGGGCCTGCGCGACGCCGAACGCCGCCATGACCGCAAGTGTCAGCACGATCGATACCCCGAGCCGAATCGGCCCTCGCCGACCGGCGATACGTGTCCTACCTGTCCCCATCACTTCCTCCCTCTCAAGCGTTCCGGGTCCGAGCTTCCATCCCCCGTTCCCAACCGTCGAGGCCACTCGATTTCAGTGCAGGAAGCACGTTCCGACGATGGGAAAGACACCCGTCAACACTCCCACTCGACGCCGTCCGTGGGTACTGACCGAACGGGTAGAGCCGCTGCGGATACCCGTTCGAACCGCTAGCCCACCGGAATACCGCTTGACAATCATGTTCGCCCGTGGGCAAATGAAGCGGTATGCAACGCCTCCTCCTGATCGCGCTCACAGGCACCGTCCTGGCGCTGACCGTCGCGATCGGCGCCATGTCGCAGCTCCTCGCCACCCCCGCGAAGGTGCTCACCTACGGCCAGGAAGTCCGCCTCGCGGGCACCGTGCCGGCCGACCGGCGGAGCACCGGCATCGTCAGGATCCTGGCGCTCTCCTGCGGCTTCTCGACCTACACGAGGATCGCGGAGTTCAAGATGCCGGCCACGGGTGCCTATTCGTACCGGACGGCGCCGACGGTCAGCACGCTCTACAGCGTCCGGGCGGGCGACCTCGAGGTCGCGGCCCACAACGTCCGTGTCAAGCCGCACCTCGCCCTCACGAGACACGCTGCAACACCGTTCCGCGCCGACGTCACGAGCGCGGGCGG
>JANPKC010000246.1:0-4196 GCA_031425855.1 Actinomycetes bacterium
GCCGGACGTGACACGAACACATGTTCTCATAGTCAGAGCAGCTGCGAAAGCCAGGCCCGAACGGCCTCGGCCACATCGTCTGCGGCGCGCAGGCCGTGATCCCCGGGCACGAGCACGACCGTCCGGAGCTCCGACCCGGGCGGGATCCCGAACGAATCGAGCTCGCCCTGGACGACGAGGGTCGGCACGGAGACGGCGTCGAGCTCCGGCAGCCGGCTGGGGGCGGACGGGCGCCCGGGCGGATGCAGCGGGAACGCGAGGCAGAGGATGCCCACGGCCCCGGTCGCGGCGGCGGTGCGGCAGGCGACGCGGGCGCCGGACGAGCGTCTGCCGCAGATCAGGGGCAGACCGGCCAGATCGCCCTCGCCGAGCTGCCCGACGACCGAGATCCACGCCTCGTCGAGCTGCCCGGCCGGTGCCGGAGAGCGCCGCCCGGCCACCCGGTACGGCTGCTCGACGAGCGCCACCGACACGCCCGAATCGACCGCCGCGGCCGTCGCCGCGACGAGGTCCGGCGCACCGACCCCTCCCCCGGCTCCGTGCCCGAGCACGAGCCCGGCCTGCGGCTCGGCGGCCGAATGCATGTGAACGCGCGCGGGGCCGCGCGGCGTCTGGAGCTCGCGAGTGTCGAGATCAGGCATGGAGTCCTCCTCCAGAATGCACACGTGGACAGCTACCCGACCCGACGCGCAACCGTGCTCGTCGAAGGCGAGAGCGACCGGATCGCGCTCGAGACGCTCGCGCGGCGCCGTGGCCGCAGTCTGGCGACCGAGGGCGTGGCCGTCGTCGCGATCGGCGGCGCGCAGGCGATCGAACGCGCGCTGCGGGGACTCGGCGGCGTCCGCGTCGCCGGCCTCTACGACGTCGCGGAGGAGCGGGCCGTCCTACGCGGGCTCGAGCGCGCCGGCGTCGGCTCCGAGGGCTTCTTCGCCTGCGACCCCGATCTCGAAGGCGAGCTCGTCCGCGCGCTCGGCCCGGAGCGAATGCTCGAGCTCGTCGAGGCGCGGGGACAGCTGGGCGCCTTCAGCACCTACCGGAAGCAGCCTGCGCAGCGCGCGAAGCCGCTGGAGGCGCAGCTGCACGGCTGGCTGCACAACTGGAAGATCCGCTACGCCGCGCCGCTGGTGGAGGCGCTGGAGCTCGAGCGGGTGCCGGCGCCATTCGACCGCGTGCTCGCCCACGTCTGACGCGGTCGCCGCGATACGCGTTCGCGGAGCCTCTGGTTGCATACGACGGGTGAAGTCGAGGCTCATCCGAGCGATCGGCGCCGAGGCGCATGTCTGAGGCGCCGACTGTGGAGGCGGTCAGGCGAATCAGCGCGATCGCGAACCCCGTCATCCGCAACCTCGAGATCACCCACTGCTACTCACGGCTCGCCGCCGCCTTCGCAAAGAGCGTCCACGAGGGTGCGAACTGGTGCACGTACGCGACGTGGGCATCGCGGCAGGCGGGGCGAACGATTCGGGGCGAAGACCTTCTCGAGCAGCTCGAAAGCCGCATCGTCGCGGGTCGTTTGCCGGTGCATCCGATCGCGACGCTGTGGCGACGGCTCCTGCGCCGAGGGCTCTTCCAGCGCGAGACCCGGCTCGGCCGCCTGACCGGAGCGCTCCACACCCCGTTCGACGCCTTCGAGCGTGCGAGCGACGCCGTTGCCCGCGGGAACCTGAAGGTGTTCGAGGAGATCGGCCTCGAGTTCGCGCGCTACCTGCACGAGTGCCCGCCGGACCGGGTCGATCCGCGTGCGTTCGAACGGTTCCTCGACGGGCTCGATGCGGGCGAGCCGCCGGAGGGCCAGCGGTATCTGCGCCAGGCGTTCACGCATTACGAACGGGGACGTCACGAGCCAGACGTGGGTCGGCGGCTGCAGCTCGCCGTCCTCGCGAACCTCGAGGTCGGCTTCCACGAGCAGACGCGGCTGCAGCCCGAGATCCGCGAGGCGCTCGACGCCGCCTACGCCACGAAGGAGGATCTCGGCCGGCGCGCGCTCGAGGCGCTGTTCCCGTCCGCGTCGCGCTGGTGGGCGATCGTTCGTCGTCCGGCCGCCGCGGTCGCGGGCGTCACAGCTGCCGGCGCGCAGAGAGCGGCGAGCAGCCTCGCCCGGGAGTTGATCACCGAGTCGTTCATGACCATGGCGCTGCCGGATCGCGTGCTGATGCTCGGAAGCCACCTCGACGACCCCTACCCCGACGAGCTCCGCACGCCCTCGGACGCCGAGCTGCTGGCGCTGATCGAACGGTTCGAGCCGGGCCCATCCGGCCCGGACGACTGCGGCGCCCGTGACTGGTCGGCGCTCGAGCAGCGGATGCACTACATCGTGCACCTGTTCTGCGCGTTCCACCTGCGGGAGGAGCTCAGCCGACCGCCCTTCCGGCCGGAGCAGGTCGCGCGCTTCAGCCGGGGAGCCGTCCCCGACGGCGAGCTTTGATCCGGCACGCCGTTACGCGAGACGCGTGTCCGTCGCCTCGTCCGTGAGCCCGCCGAAGTAGCGGTCGAGGACGGCGCGGAAGACGCGACTCTCCGGAGCCGCGCGCGCGAACAGCGTCATGGACGAGCGCAGCTTCATCGCGTCGACCGGCCCGAGGATCTCCTCCGCCGTCCTCCCCTCGAGGTCGGCGAGGACGCCCGCGCACTCCTCGAGCCGTGTCCCCAGGACCGGGTGCGCCAGGTACAGGCGCGCCTCCTCGAGGGACGCGATCGCGTACCGCTTCGACATCGGGCTCGTGCCGAGCCCGGCGATCTGCGGGAAGACGAACCACATCCAGTGGCCGACCTTGCGTCCGACCCGCAGCTCGGCGACGGCGGTCGCGTACGTCTCCCCGTCCTCCTGGGCCGACACGAACCGCTCCAGGTCGTCTGGGCCGGTCGGCGTCAGAACACTCCGGCATAGGCGTTCAGCGCAGGCTGACCGCCCAGATGCGCGTAGAGCACCCGCGACCCCGGTGCGATCCGCCCCGACCGGATGAGGTCGATCAGCGCGGCCATCGACTTGCCCTCGTACACCGGATCGGTGAGCACGCCCTCCAGGCGGGCGCACAGGCGAATCGCGTCGATCGTCTTCTCGTCCGGGATGCCGTACGTGCCTGCGTGCCACTCGTCGAGGAGGACGATCTCCGAGTCGTCGAGCTCGCGACCGAGGTCGATCGCCTCGGCGGTCGCCCGTGCGATGCGTGCAATCTGGGCCCAGGTTTGCGTGACAGTCGCGGATCCGTCGATCCCCAGCACGGCACGGTCGGTCTCCTGCGCAGCGAATCCGGCCACCATCCCCGCCTGCGTCGATCCGGTCACGGAGCAGACCACGACGGTGTCGAAGAAGACGCCGAGCTCCTTTTCCTGGACGGCCACCTCGTCCGCCCAGCGCGCGAACCCGAGCCCACCGAGCGGGTGGTCGGAGGCGCCGGCCGGAATTGCATACGGCTTGCCGCCGCCCTCCTCGACCGACGCGAGTGCCTCCTCCCAGCTCCTCCGGACCCCGATGTCGAAGCCGGATGGATCGAGCCGCACGTCCGCGCCCATGATCCGCGAGAGGAGGATGTTGCCGACCTTGTCGTAGACGGCGTCCGGCCACTCCACCCAGCGCTCCTGCACGAGGACGCAGCGGAGGCCGAGGTGCGCGGCGACGGCGGCCACCTGACGGGTGTGGTTCGACTGCACGCCGCCGATCGAGACGAGCGTGTCGCACCCCTGCGCGAGCGCATCCGCGGCGAGGTATTCGAGCTTGCGCACCTTGTTGCCGCCGTACGCGAGGCCCGAGTTGCAGTCCTCGCGCTTCGCCCAGATCTCGACCGAGCCGCCGAGATGCTCGCTGAGCCGCTCGAGTCGATGGACCGGGGACGGTCCGAAGAGGAGCGGGACGCGATCGAAGCGCTCGATGCCCACGTCGCGCGATCCTAGTACCGCTTCGGCTACCTCGTCGCGCACGGCAGAGCGTCAACACCGAGTGGCGGGGTCGTGGAAATGTCGACAGCACAGTTATAGGCTTGAGCCCGAGATCGCGGCCAGCGCTGCGATCCGGGCGTCCGCCCCACCGACTCGTGGAGGTACGCGATGAGCAGCCGACTTCGGCGTGTCCTTGTCCTCTCAACCCTGGCAGCCCTGGTACTCGGGGTTTCAAGCGCCGCGGCGCGACTCGACGCCGCCGCGACCCCGCCGCACACGAAGGTCGCCGGCATCGACGTCGACGCGAGGACGATCCCGGA
>JANPKC010000247.1:0-2545 GCA_031425855.1 Actinomycetes bacterium
GCGGAGCCTGCGAGCGCCGCCGAGACGAGCAGGCCGGCCCCGATCACCGCGGCGGCGAACGTGAGCACGAGTTTCTTCTGCATCGGACTAGTCCCTTTCGGTCGCGGGCCGCCGGCGGCGGCCATCCCTTCAGGGCATATGACGAGCGAACAGAAGTTTAGTTAGAGTAAACAGCCGGATAAGCTAGGTGACGCGAGCAGCTACAGCGCGATCAGGTCGCGCATCCGCTCGCTCAGCATCGTGAACGTGAACGGCTTCTCCAGGAATGCCGTCGCCGGGGGCATAGACGCGGCCGAGAAGTGGCCGCCCTCGGCGAAGCCGGACATGAACATCACCTTCAGCCCGGGAGCCCCTGCGCGCAGGCGGTCGGCCAGCTCGTCGCCGCCGATCCCGGGCATCGACAGGTCGGTGAGCAGCACGTCGACGCGGTTGCCGGCCGCGAGCTCCATCGCCTCGTCTCCATTCGCCGCCAGGAGGACGTCGTAGCCCTCGCCGCGCAGCACCTGGTCGACGAGGCCGCGGATCACGTCCTCGTCCTCGACGACGAGCACCGTGGTCGCCGCGGGGGCCAGCTCGCGGGCGGGCTCGCCGGCCGGCGCGGCCTCCGCCGGCGGAGCGGCGGCGAGGCCGGATTGCTGTTGGACGATCCCGTCCGCCCGGTGCAGGTAGATCGTGAAGGAGGAGCCGGTACCGACCTCGCTGTCGACGGCGACATAGCCGCCGCTCTGCTTCACGATCCCGTAGACGGTGGCGAGCCCGAGGCCCGTTCCCTTGCCGGCGTCCTTGGTCGTGAAGAAGGGCTCGAAGATCTGGCCGAGCGTCACCTCGTCGATCCCCTCGCCGGTGTCGCGGACCGTCAGCGTCACGAAACGGCCGGGCTCGATCCCGTCGTCGTTCGCCTCGACGTCGGAGTTGGCGGTCACGATGGTGATCCTGCCGCCGTTCGGCATCGCGTCGCGGGCATTGACGACGAGGTTCATCACGACCTGGTGGAGCTGACCGGGGTCGGCCTCGATCGGGCCGAGAGCGGGGTCGAGCTACGTCGTCAGGACGATGTCCTCGCCGATCAGCGGCCGGAGCATCGACTCGAGCTCCAGGACGACGCCGTTCAGGTTCAGCAGCTCGGGCATCAGCACCTGCTTGCGGCTGAACGCGAGCAGCTGTCGCGTCAGCAGGGCAGCGCGGTCGGTCGCCTTGCGAATCTCCTCGAGGTCGCCGTGGAGCGAGGATCCGGTCTGCGCGTGCTCGAGCGCGAGCGTGGTGTAGCCGCCGATCGCCGTCAGCATGTTGTTGAAGTCGTGCGCGACTCCGCCGGCGAGGCGGCCGATCGCCTCCAGCTTCTGGCTCTGTCGCAGCTGCTCCTCGAGCTGCCGCTGCTCGGTCATGTCCTCTGCCATCCCGATCAGGTACCCGGGCTTTCCGTCGGCGTCGCGGACGAGCGCGGTGGCCAGGTGCGCCACGAGCGGCGAGCCCGACTTGGTCACGAAGGTCGCCTCGCGGCGATAGGAGTCACGCTCGCCTCGGATCAGCTCGCCGAAGGCGGCATCGCCCGCGTCGACATCGTCCGGGTGCCGGAACTCGGTCGGCCGCCTGCCGACGAACTCGTGCTCCGGGTAGCCGAACATCGCCTCCGCCGAGCGGTTGGCCGAGAGGATCCGACCTTCCCGGTCGAAGAGCATGATCGCGGTCGGAGCCGCGGCGAACATCGTCCGGAAGCGCTCCTCGCTCTCGCGCAGCAGCGCGACCGTGGACAGCGAGCGGTGCGCCAGAGCGAGCGGCGCGATCACCACCGGCAGCAGCCAGGGGTTGAAGAGCGCGAACGCGCCGACGGCGATCCCGAGGCCCGCCAGCACGAGCTCGACCCCGAGGCCGGTAGCCGAGAAGAGACCGCTCTCGCGGAAGCTGTGCCCGCGGCCGAGCCGCAGCATCGTTCCCAGCAGGAGGTGGTTGACCGCGACGAAGGTCACGGCTGCTGCGAGGCCGGCGAGCGCGAAGCCGTGGTCGGTGTCGGTCCGGACAGCGTCGGCGGCGAGCCACGCCGTCAGCGAGCTCAGCATGTAGTTCGCGACGTTGAACACGCCGATGTACCACGCGAACCGGCTCCGGATCCACTGTGGCACGAGCATCGCTAGCACCAGCGCGACGAGCAGCGGGGGCGGCAGCACGAGCACGGCGGCGACGACGAACGCGGGCCCGGCGTGGAGGCTGTGGTTGCGGCCGACGGCGACGCGGAAGACCGGTGCGAGCGCCGCGACCGGGAGGAGCATCGCGAACTGCCACCACTCGTGGCCGGAGGGCAGCCCACGGCTCACGGCCAGCACGGCGGCGGCCAGCGCGAATGCGTCGACCAGGCCTGCGTAGGCGGACGCCGAGGCGGGCAGCCGGCGGACGCGCCTGGACTGCCAGCCCCCTTGCTCCGCAATCGCTGGGACGCTCATCTGCTGCCGCACCTCGTCAAGGTACCCAGGTGGCCTGGGACTCCGCCGGCCTCACCTGACAATCGGCAGCAGTGTGGGCCGGCGGTACCCCAATCGGGGTACCGCCG
>JANPKC010000248.1:0-5041 GCA_031425855.1 Actinomycetes bacterium
GCCTGCTCTAGTCCCTCCTCTAGAGCCGGCGGACGTGCCCGCCGGAGGCCGCGCGAGCCTGCCGAGGCGGGCGCGAGGGAGCGAAGCGACCCTTCAGGGGTCTTGCGCGTTCGGGATCCGCTCGGCGGATCCCGAACCTGCGCCCCGAAAACAGGGTCGTCGGGACCGACTCGTAGAATGGGCCGTCCGTGAGCGCCGACTTCGTCCACCTGCACGTCCACAGCGAGTACTCGATCCTCGACGGGGCGTGCCGGATCCCCGCGCTCGCGGCCCGCGCGGCCGAGCTGGACATGCCCGCGGTGGCGCTCACCGACCACGGGTCGCTCGCCGGCTCGGTCGACCTCTACAAGGCCGCCGCGGACCAGGGGATCAAGCCGATCGTCGGCTGCGAGGTCTACGTCGCCGACGACCGCCACGCGCGTACGCGCGGCTACGCGCACCTGACCCTCCTGGCCGAGTCGAATCAGGGCTACTCGAACCTGATCAAGCTCAGCTCGCTCGGGTACCTCGAGGGCTACTACACGAAGCCGCGCGTCGACTGGGAGCTGCTCGAGCGCTATTCGAGCGGCCTGATCGCGCTCTCCGGCTGCCTCTCCGGCCGCGTCTGCAAGGCGCTCGAGGAGAGCCGGCCGAAGGACGCCGCCGCCGACCTCGACCGGCTCGCGCAGGTGTTCGGGCGCGAGAGCACCTACGTCGAGCTCCAGAACGCCGGCCTCGACGTGCAACAGCGGGTCAACCCCGAGCTCGTCAAGCTTGCGGCCGAGGCGAAGCTGCCCCTCGTCGCCACCGGCGACGTCCACTACCTCACCGCCGCCGACGCCTACTCGCACGAGGCGCTGCTCTGCATCCAGTCGGGCGACTCGCTCAAGAACCCGAACCACTGGCGCTTCGACACGAACGAGTTCTACTTCAAGACCCCGGCCGAGATGGCGCTCGACTTCCCCGGCCACGAGGACGCGATGCGGCGCACGCTCGAGGTCGCCGAGCGCTGCTCGATCGAGATCGAGCTCGGCAACATCCTGCTGCCGAAGTTCCCGACGCCAAACGGGCGCGACGCCTTCGAGTACCTCGTCGAGCTGTGCGAGCAGGGGCTCGAGCGCCGCTACGACAAGGTGACGCCCGAGCTGCGCGAGCGGCTCCAGTTCGAGCTGAAGACGATCCGCGAGATGGGCTTCGCCGACTACTTCCTGATCGTCTGGGACTTCATCCACTTCGCGAAGGTGAACGGGATCGGCGTCGGCCCCGGCCGCGGCTCGGCCGCCGGCTCGCTCGCCGCCTACGCGCTCGAGATCACCGACATCGACCCGATCAAGTACGACCTGCTCTTCGAGCGGTTCCTCAACCCGGGCCGCAAGTCGATGCCCGATATCGACATCGACTTCGCCGTCGACGGCCGCGAGCGGGTGATCAACTACGTCTCGGAGAAGTACGGGCGCGACCGCGTCGCCCAGATCATCACCTTCGGGACGATGGCCGCCCGCGCAGCCGTGCGCGACGCCGGCCGCGTGCTCGAGATCCCCTACGGCGTCGTCGACCGGATCGCGAAGCTGATCCCGGAAGGCCCCGGCCAGACGCTCGCCGAGTGCCTCAAGCCCGGCTCCGACCTGAAGACCGCGTACGAGACCGACCCGGCCGCGAAGGAGATCATCGACCTGGCGCGGCCGCTCGAGGGGCTCGTCCGCCAGGACTCGATCCACGCCGCCGGGGTCGTGATCGGGGCGGAGCCGCTGATCGACACGATCCCGCTGCAGCAGAAGGGCGCCGACCAGGAGGTCGTGACCCAGTTCTCGATGAACACGGTCGAGGCGCTCGGCCTGCTGAAGATGGACTTCCTCGGCCTGCGCAACCTCGACGTGATCGACAAGGCCGTGGAGCTGATCGGCGGCGTCGACATGGCCACGATCCCGCTCGACGACAGGAAGACGTACGCGATGCTCGCCCGCGGCGAGGCGATGGGCGTCTTCCAGTTCGAGTCGTCGGGCATGCGCGAGGCGCTCCGGCAGGTGAAGCCGACCGTCTTCGAGGACCTGATCGCGCTCGTCGCCCTCTACCGGCCGGGGCCGATGCAGTACATCCCGAACTACGCGAAGCGGAAGGCGGGACAGGAGCAGGTCACCTTCATCGACCCGCGGCTGAAGGCGATCACCGGCTCGACGTACGGGATCTCGATCTACCAGGAGCAGTCGATGGAGATCGCGAAGCAGATCGGCGGCTTCTCGCCTGCGGAGGCGGACGACCTGCGCAAGGCGATCGGCAAGAAGATCCACAAGCTGATGGCGTCGCTGAAGGACAAGTTCATCGCCGGCTGCATCGGCAACTCCACGTCCGAGCAGGTGGCGAAGCAGCTCTGGGACGACATCGAGAAGTCGCAGGACTACTCGTTCAACAAGTCGCACGCGGCCTGCTACGCGCTGATCGCCTACCGCACCGCGTGGCTGAAGGCGAACCATCCGTGCGAGTACATGGCCGCGCTGATCTCGTCGGTGATGAGCACCAAGGACCGTGTCCCGCTCTACGTCAACGCCTGCGACGAGCTCGGGATCGAGGTGCTGCCGCCCGACGTCAACACGTCGCAGACCGACTTCGCGGTGGTCGAGGGGAAGATCCGGTTCGGCCTGAACGCGGTCAAGTCGGTCGGCGAGTCGGCCGCGAACGCGATCATCCGCGCCCGCGACGAGGGCGGCGCCTTCGCGTCGATCTGGGACTTCACCGAGCGCGTCGACCCGCAGGTGGTCAACAAGCGCTCGCTCGAGGCGCTCGTCAAGTGCGGCGCGCTCGACTCGACCGGCGCCTCGCGGATGGGGATGCTCGCCTCGCTCGAGCAGGCGCTCGCCTGGGGGCAGAAGCACGCGGCCGACCGGCTCGCCGGGCAGGCGTCGATCTTCGACCTCGGTGGGGGAGACGCAGGCGACGGCGGCGGCGAGGCCTCCGACGCGCCGCGGCACCATCCCGTGATCCCGGTGGGCGAGTTCGAGAAGCCGGAGCTCCTGAAGCTCGAGAAGGAGACGCTCGGGCTCTACGTCTCCGAGCACCCGCTGCACGCGGTGCGGGAGCAGCTCCGCCGCAAGACCGACTGCACGCTCAACGAGCTCGAGCGGCGCCGCGACGGCGAGGTCGTCTCGGTCGGCGGGATCGTCTCGTCGGTGAAGCAGCTGACGACGAAGAAGGGCGAGCCGATGGTCTTCCTGACGCTCGACGACCCCACCGGCGGCGGCGAGGTCGTCGTCTTCAGCTCGACCTACGTGCAGGCGCGCGAGCTCTGCGTCGCCGACCGGATCCTCGTGATCAAGGGCCGCGTCGACCACAAGCAGCAGGGCGAGACGAAGCTGATCGCGATCGAGGTGAACGGCTTCGAGGCGGTGCAGGAGCGGACGGAGATCAAGTTCAAGCTCGACGCGCGCGCGGCGCGGGCGGGCCTGATCCGCGACCTGGCGCACCTCGTCAAGGACTACCCGGGCCCGTCGCGGGTGCTCGTCGCGCTCGACACGTCGATGGGGCCGAAGACGATGGCCCTCGGGCCCGGCTACACGGTCAAGATCGACACGGACTTCCTCACCGAGGCGCGGACGCTCCTCGGCGCGGACGCGATCGTCTGATCTCGCCGACGACGTAGCTCGCGCACGCCCGCACGTCGAGGTCGTCCCAGGTGCCGTAGTCACCGCTGCGGTAGCCGTCTCGGGCGCGCTCGAGTACGGGCCGGTGCGCCTCGGCCAGGCGTGGGATCGCCCAGTCGGCGGCGGCGTCCTTCGACCGGATCTCGCCCGTCTCGGCGGTGCTCCAGATGCGGGCGAGCGTCAGGAGCACGTTGCGTGTGTCGTCATCCAGGTCGGCAAGGAGCCCCTCGATCGCATCGGCGCCCGCCCGGACGAGGTCCTCCTGCGGGACGGGCGCGAAGACCTCCGCCGCCGGCGGGCCTGACAGCGGTATGCCGGAGAGCAGCGTCATCGTGATCAGTGCCGCGAGGTCGGGGTTGGCGGTCGGCGGAGGGATCTCTCCGCGCTCGAGCTCCTTGCGGAGCCAGTCGCCGTACTGGAGGTCCATCTGCGGCGGATAGCGCCACGGGCGCACGTCCGACTGGACGACGATCGTCAGCTCCAGGTACCGCGGCCGCATCGAGAGCGCGAGCAGCCCCGCGACGAGACGGCCGCGCTCGGTTGGCGTGGTCGGCCGCCGCGAGACTGCGAGCAGATCGAGGTCGCTGGTCGGGCTGAGGCCGCCGATGACGGCCGAGCCGAAGAGGTAAAGGGCGACGAGCGCGTCGCCGAGCACGTCCCGCACGAGCGCCGCCGCCTGGTCGAGTTGCTCCTCCACGTCGTCGGCTATCCGCCTCGCAGCAGCGCCTCGAGCCCCGGCAGATGTCGCAGGCACAGCTGCGGCAGGCCGGCGTGCTCGACCTCGTAGACGATCGCGGGGATCCCCTGCTCGAGCAGCCACTCGTCGAAGGCGCCCGGCGAGGCGGCCTCGAGCTCCGAGACCACGGGCAGGCCGGCCGCGGCCGCGAGCGCCTCGACGGGCTCGGGCGGCACCCCGTCCCGAACGAGGATCAGCTCGATCGGCGCATGGAGGTCGAGCACGAGCCGCGGCCGGAGCTCCTGGACGAGCTCCATCAGCGCCCGCGTCTCCGGCTCCGACGCGGGCGCAGCACCCGGCGAGGAGCGGCTCGTGCGGTTCGGCAGCTTCCGCAGCTCCGGATCGATGCCGGGCGGGAAGGTGAATGACGGCTCCGGGCTCCAGCTTGCGCAGGGGAAGTTGCGATTGAGGTCGACGCCCGCGGCGTTCTGGCGCGTCCCGTTCAGGAGCCCATCGGGGTTCGCCACCTGGACGACCGCCCACGCCGTCTCGTCGCCGGGGACGCGCTCGAGCAGGCGCCGCGCGAGCAGGCCCGTCTCGGCCTCCTCGCCGTGCTGGCCGGCGTCGAGGAGGCCCGCGACGGGCGCGCCGGTCGCGGGGAGCTGCACGCGGAGCGGCAGCCCGCCGCGCGAGCGCCCGTACGCCTGCTCGCGCCAGCCGCGGAGAACAGTCGACGTCTCCATCAGATCTC
>JANPKC010000249.1:0-2889 GCA_031425855.1 Actinomycetes bacterium
CCGCGACCGCGGCGTAGAGCCGGCCGTGTCGATGGTGTGCGAGCACGCCTCCGGCGAACACGATCGCCGACGCCGCCGCGCCGAGCAGCACCCTCTCGGCCGGACCGATCCAGCCGTTGCTCGCGGCGAGCGCGAAGAAGAAGACGACGCCGAGCAGCGTCACGACGCCGCCGGCGAGCGCGAGCCCGCGGGCGCCGACCAGGTCGGCCGCCTCGAGCCGAGGCAGCATCACCTCGCGGCTCCAGAAGGACGGCTCCTGCACCTGCACGGGCTCCGGGGGCGCCGGGAATGGGGGCTGCGGCGGCCGCGGAGCCGGCGCTGCGACGCGCAACGGTGCGGGGGGAGGCGTGGGTGCGGGGGGAGGCGTCGGCGCGGCCTGGACGTCCGGGTCCTCGACGAGCGCGCGGAGATCGGTCAGTTCGCGGTCGATCCGGCGGACGTCCTGCTCCAGCCGTGCGAGCCGCTCGAGAGCAGCGGTCATGTCGTCCCTTCGTTCGAGTCCGTTCGCGGCGTCAGCTCGACGTGCAAGTCGCACTCGAGCGCGCCCGCGATCCGGAGGAGGGTGTCGATGCGAGGCGGCCTACCACCGCTCTCGAGCCGGGCGATCGCAGACTGCGTCGTCCCGACCAGGTCGGCGAGCTCGCGCTGGGAGAGACCCCTGGCAGCACGGCGCGCGGCGACCTCACCGGCGATCGAGGCGAAGAACCAGCCCTCTTCGGCACCTGCCAGCCGTGCGCGGAGCCGTTCGAGCGGAAGCGGCCTCTCCTCGTATCGCATATTTGAGATAATAGCGATCTTGCTATTGATGTCAAGCCACGAGCGAGGAATGCTTCGCGAGCGCGGCGAGGACGGCGTCGACGTCCTCGTCGGTGTTGTAGAGGTGCAGCGAGACCCGCAGGCTCGAGTCGCGCTCGGAGGCGACGATGCTCTCGGCGGCGAGCGCGGCGACGAGCGCCGGCGCGTCGGTGGAGCGGATGCAGACGAGGGGACCGCGGGGCTGGGCGGCCAGGCTCGCCCCCAGCTCGCCGACGCCGCCGACGAGGCGTCCGACCAGCCCGTGAACGTGCGCCTGGATCGCGGGCACGCCCGCCTCCGCGACCAATCCGACGCCGGCGACACCCGCGTAGATGTTCGGCACCGGCGGCGTCCCGGCGTCGAAGCGGCGGGCGCTCCGGTGCGGCCGGTAGCGCTCGATCTGCATGTCGAAGACGTTCTCGTCCGCGAACCAGCCGGTCTGGACGGGCACGAGCTCCTCCACGAGGTCCGGCCGGAGCGCCATGAACGACAGCCCGGCGGAGGCGAGCAGGTACTTGACGGTGCCGCCGACGACGACGTCGCCGACCCGTGCTGCCTCGACGGGGATCGCGCCGATCCCCTGATAGCCGTCGACGAGCATCAGCGCCCCGTGCTCGCGGGCGATCCCGTAGATCGCCTCGACGTCGTGGACGGCGCCCGTGCGGTAGGAGACGAGCGTCGAGGCGACGAGGGCTGTCCGCTCGTCGACCGCGGCGGCGTAGGCCTCCGGGTCCGGCTCGACGTGGACGACCTCGGCGCCGCGGAGCTCCTGAGCGTGGGCGATCTGGCCGATCGTCGGGAACTCGTTCTCGGAGATGACGATCCGGTTGCGCCCGCCCCGGAACTGGAGCGCGGAGAGCAGGCCGCTGACGGCGGCGGACACCGAGGTCTGGATGGCGACGTCGTCGGGCGCGGCGCCCAGCAGCCCGGCGAACGCGGCCCGCGCCGCCTCCGAGCGCTCGACCCAGTGCTCCCACTCGGCGCCGTTCTCGTCCCAGCCGTCGAGGTACTCGCCGTACGCCGCCCGCACGGCCTCGGACAGAGCCCCCTGCGAGCAGGAGTTGACGTAGATCTTCTCGCGGAAGACCGGAAACTGCGGCCGAATCGCCTCCCCGACCCGTCCCGAACGAACAGGCGGTGTCAGAGACGACTCTGACACGGTGTCAGAGTCGTCTCTGGCACCGGACATGTCCTCAACGGCCAAGGTAGGCCTTCCGCAGGTCCTCGTCCTCGAGCAGGTCCTTCGCCTTCCCCTCGAGCACGACCCGCCCGGTCGAGAGGACGTAGCCGCGGTCGGCGATCGACAGCGACACGTTCGCGTTCTGCTCGACGACGAGCATCGCCACGCCCGACCGGTGCACCTGCTGGATGATCTCGAAGCTCCGCTCGACGAGGATCGGCGCCAGCCCCATCGACGGCTCGTCCATCAGCAGGAGCTTCGGCTTCGACATCAGCGCCCGCCCCATCGCGAGCATCTGCTGCTCGCCGCCCGAGAGCGTCCCCGCCAGCTGCTTGCGGCGCTCGTAGAGCAGCGGGAAGAGGCCGTAGACGCGCTCGAACTCCTCCTTCAGGTCGGCCTTCGGCCGCAGGTACGCGCCCATCTCGAGGTTCTCGAGCACGGACATCGGCGCGAAGACACGGCGGTTCTCCGGGACGATCGCGAGCCCGCGCGCGATCCGGTGCGCCGTCGGCCGTCGCGTGATCTCCTCGCCGCCGAACCTGACCGCTCCCCGGCGAGGCGCCACGATCCCGAGGATCGTCTTCAGCGTCGTCGACTTGCCGGACGCATTGCCGCCGAGCAGGCAGACGAGCTCGCCCTCGCCCACCTCGAGGTCGATTCCCTGCAGGATGTGGATCGGGCCGTAGTAGGTGTCGACGGCCTCGAGCTGGAGCAGGGGCTTCACCTCGATTCCAGGTGGGGATGTCATTTCGTGGCGGCCGCCTTCGTCCCCAGGTAGGCCTCGATCACGCGCGGGTCGGTCGCGACCTGGTCGAAGGTGCCCTCTGCGATCTTCAGGCCGTGGTCGAGCGCGATCACGCGGTCCGAGATCCCCTCGACGACGTGCATGTCGTGCTCGATCACGAGGATCGTGT
>JANPKC010000250.1:0-11665 GCA_031425855.1 Actinomycetes bacterium
TGATCAGGTTCGAGAGGTCGGCGCCGGTGAAGCCGGGCGTGCCGGCCGCGAGCGTGTCGAGGTCGATCTCGGGCGCCAGCGGCTTGCCCTTCGAGTGCACCTCGAGGATCTTGCGGCGGCCGATCCGGTCGGGCCGGTCGACGACGATCTGGCGGTCGAAGCGGCCGGGACGGAGGAGCGCCGGATCGAGAATGTCGGGCCGGTTCGTGGCGGCGATCAGGATGATGTTGTCCTTCATCTCGAAGCCGTCCATCTCGACGAGCAGCTGGTTCAGCGTCTGCTCGCGCTCGTCATGGCCGCCGCCGAGCCCGGCGCCGCGGTGGCGGCCGACGGCGTCGATCTCGTCGATGAAGATGATGCAGGGGCTCGCCGTCTTCGCCTGCTCGAACAGATCGCGGACGCGGGAGGCGCCGACGCCGACGAACATCTCGACGAAGTCCGAGCCGGAGATGGAGAAGAACGGCACGCCCGCCTCGCCGGCGACGGCGCGCGCGAGCAGCGTCTTGCCCGTGCCGGGAGGCCCGTAGAGCAGAACGCCCTTCGGGATCCGCGCGCCGAGCGCCTGGAACTTCTTCGGGTTCTCGAGGAACTCCTTGATCTCGTGCAGCTCCTCGACGGCCTCGTCCGCGCCGGCGACGTCCTTGAACCCGATCTTGGGCGAGTCGGGTGTCATCCGCTTCGCGCGCGACTTGCCGAAGCTCATCACCTTCGAGCCGCCACCCTGCACCTGGTTCATCAGGAAGATCCAGAAGCCGATCAGGAGCGCGAAGGGGAGAATCGAGATCAGCAGCGAGCTCCACCAGGACGACCCCTTGCCCTTGGAGTCGTACGGGACGTTCTCTTCCTTCAGCACCTTCTCCACCTCGAAGGCGGAGAGGTCGCTCGGATAGTTGACCTTGACCTTGTCGCCGCCGACCAGCGTCGCGTCGATCTGCTGGCGCGTGGGCGTGAACTTGGCCTCCTGGACGTTGCCCGCCTCGGCCTGCTGGATGAACTCCGAGTAGCTGACCTTCTCCTGGGCGTCCTTACGCGGGATCAGCGTCTGGCTCGCCAGATAGACGAGCAGGACGATCACGATCAGGGGGAACAGCGCGCTGCGGAAGAATCTGTTCACAGGGGTCATGGGAGGGTAGCAGCCTCATTGCCGCCGGCCTGTCCCCCGAAAGGATTGGCCGTGGAGCCGTAATCCCCTGTTAATGCGGCGGAATCAGATCCGGATGCAGCACCGCGACGTACGGCAGGTTGCGGTAGCGCTCGGCGAAGTCGAGCCCGTAGCCGATCACGAACTTGTTCGGGATCTCGAAGCCGACGAACTTGACCGGGACGTCGATCTCGCGGCGCTCGGGCTTCGTCAGCAGCGCACAGATCTCCAGCGACGACGGCTTGCGCGCCTTCAGGCTGCGCATCAGGTAGGAGAGCGTCAGGCCCGAGTCGATGATGTCCTCGACGACGAGCACGTCGCGGCCCGCGATGTTCGTATCCAGGTCCTTGAGGATCCGGACGACACCCGACGAATCGGTCGCGGCGCCGTAGCTCGAGATCGCCATGAAGTCGATCTCGCACGGAATCGAGAGCTCGCGCATCAGGTCGGCCATGAAGAAGACGGCGCCCTTGAGCACGCCGACGAGGAGCAGGTCACGGCCCTCGTACTCCCTCGAGATCTCGGCGCCGAGCTCGGAGATCCGCGCCTGCAGCGGCTCCTGCTCGATCAGGATCTCCCCGACCGCGTCCTTCACCGTCTCCACGTCACCGCTCCTTCCCACCCCGGCGCCTCGGCCACACCCGGCACCGCGACGACCTCGTCGCCGTTCACGACCAGCGGCCAGCCGTCGCGCTCTGCCCTCGGAACCTTCGCGTCCACGAGCAGATCCTGCACTTTCTTCCGGCGGCCTGCGAGACGATCCCCCGGCCGGCGAGCCCGCACCTCGAGCCCGGCACGCTCCGACTCGATCGTCCACGGGCCCCACTCGACGGAGCCTTCGAGCCGCAGCGACCCGTACTCGCGCACGGCCCGCACGCCGGCGCCGAGGTCGCCCGCCTTCGTCCCGTCGCGGCTCGCGAGCAGCTCGATGAGCGTCTGCTCGAGCGACCGCGGCAGCCGCGGCCGCTCGTCCGCGAGCGACAGCAGCGACGCCCGGGCGCGCGGGTCGAGCCGCTCGAGCAGCGGCAGGACATCGCTCCGGATCAGCCCGCGCTTCGTGCCCGGATTCGAGGAGTCCTCGCGGTAGGGCAGCCCGCGCTCGCCGCAGTACGCGCGCGTGTCCTCGCGCCAGACGCCGAGCAGCGGCCGGACGACGCCGTCCTCGCGCTTGGCCTTGACCCGCTGCGGCGACCCCGACGCGACGAGGCCGAGGAGCACCGACTCGACCTGGTCGGACGCCGTGTGCCCGGTCGCGCGAAGCCGGTCGGTCGCGAAGGAGTAGCGCACGTCCCGCAGCGCGGCCTCGCCGGGACTTTGTGTGACAGGAACACAAGCGACGACCTCGGCGCCGAGCGCTTCGCGGCAGAAGCGGGCGTCCTCGTCCGACTCGGCCCCGCGCAGGCCGTGCGCGACGTGGAGCGCAGAGACGCGGTAGCCGAGCTCGCCGAGCGCGTGCCAGAGGCAGGTCGAGTCCGCCCCGCCGGAGACGAGCACGGTCACCTCGCCACCGGGCTCGATCAGGCCCCGTTCGCGGATGAACGACTCGACGCGCTCCGGAACGGATCGATTCGGCATCGATCCATTGTGACTCAGAAGGCGGGCGCCGCCGTCCATTCGTCGAGGAGGAGGATCGCGCGTTCGAGCTCGGCGCGTGCGAGCTCGTGCGGCACGGCCGGATCCACGTGCTCCAGCAGCGGCGTCGGCGGCGTCCCGGCGACGGCGAGCAGGAGGTAACGCACTTGCGCGCCGTGGGCGACGAGCGCGACCCGATCCTCGGCGCGCTCCAGCAGCGTCCGAAAGCCGCGGACGTACCGCCGCGCCGCGGCCACGCGGCTCTCGCCGCCGCCGGGGCTCTCCTCCTCCGGCCCTGCCGACCCGACCCAGGCCTCGTAGCCGTCGCTCCAGCGAGTCCCCTCCCAGCGGCCGAACCGGATCTCGTCCAGATCGGGGACTACGAGCGTCGGCGTTCCCGGCCAGGCGAGCTCCGCCGTCCGCCGCGTCCGCTCGAAGCTCGTGTGGGCGGCCAGGTCGACAGGCCCCACAACAGCGCCGAGCGCGTGCGCCTGCTCCTCGCCGCGACCGGTCAAGCCGGCGGCGACCGCAGGGTCGCCGTTGAGGAAGTTGTCGACGTTGAGCACGCTCTCGGCATGCCGGGCGACCACGAGCGTCTTCACAGCAGCACGCTCCGATAGTCGAGGACGTGGCTCATCCCGACACCGTCGTAGAGCGCGATCGCAGGCGCGTTCTCGGCGCGGACGAAGAGACAGACGGTGGGCACCCGCTCGAGCAGCAGCCGGATCAGGTCGCGCAGCCCGCGGCTCGCGTTGCCCGCACGGCGCGCCTCGGGGTCGGTCCACACCTGCTGCAGCTGCACGGCCTGCGGCGTCCACGCGGACGCCTCGGCCTTGAAGAGGATGACGCCGTCCTCCTCCCAGAGCCACGAGCGGCCCTCGTCGATCTGGGCCCGCGTGCGCCAGCGAAAGCCGTCTGCGTCGCGGCGCAGCGGGTCGATCCCCAGCTCGCCCTCGTGGGCGAGCGCGCACGCCGGGACGAGCAGGTCGAGGTCGGAGAGCGCCGCGGGGCGCAGGCCGGTGCCGCCGGCTTCCGGGACCGTCGAGATCGCGTAGACGGGCTGGCCCGGCCTGTCCTCCCGCACCTCCGGCAGCCGCTTCCGTGCCGCCTCCCACAGCTCGGAGACAGCGCCCTGCTCGCCGATCAGCATCCGCGCCCGCGCGCGCACCGCCACGGAGGCGAAGGCGCCGCAGCCCTCGCCGGACGGGACGACGTTCGCGCCCGTGTGGCAGAGCGCGACGAGGCGTCCTCCGGACTCGATCCCGCTGAAGCGCCCGAGGCCGCGGCGGGCGACGTCCTCGAGGAAGACGCGCTCGACGGGGTCCTCGGCGCAGTACTCGAGGATCTGCTGAAGGGGCGGCTCGACGATGTGCGCCACATCCCCGATCTTGGCGTATAGGGTCTCGCGGATGCCGATCCACGTGAGAGCCGAGCCCGGCGACTACGCCGAGGCGTGCCTGCTTCCAGGCGACCCGCTGCGGGCCAAGTACATCGCCGAGACCTACCTCGACGACGTCGAGCAGAAGAACGCCGAGCGCGGCCTGCTCGGCTACACCGGCACGTTCGAGGGCAAGCGCGTCTCGGTGCAGGGCACGGGGATGGGCTGCCCCGGCGCGACGATCGTCTTCGAGGAGCTCGTCCAGCTCGGCGTCAAGAAGCTGCTGCGCGTCGGCACCTGCGGCGGCCTCCAGGCGCACCACAAGCTTGGCGACATGATCGTCGCGCTCAGCGCCGTGCCGGCCGACTCGACCGCGATGCACCTCGTCGCGAACGAGCCGCACTGCCCGACCGCGAGCTGGGAGCTGATCCACGGCGCCGTCCACGCCGCCAAGGACGTCGGCCAGGAGATGCACGTCGGCCCGATCGTGTCGAGCGACCTCTTCTACAACCCCGACGAGGGGCAGTACGAGCGCTGGTCGAAGCGCGGCGTCCTCGCGGTCGAGATGGAGGCGGCGGCGCTCTTCACGGTCGGCGCCCTCCGCGGCGTCCAGGCCGGCTGCCTGCTGATCGTCAGCGACATCATCGTCGAGGGCGAGTTCAAGCGGGTGACGGACGAGGAGATGAAGGCGGCCGTCGACCGGATGACGCGCGTGGCCCTCGCCACCGCAACCTCGTCTCATTAGCGACACCGTCTTCCTCGTCAACCCCGCGTCGGCGAACGGGTCGACGGGACGCCGCTGGGCGGAGATGGCCCACCGCGCGGCGACGAGGGGGCTCGAGGGCGACACGCTCTTCTCGGAGCGCCCCGGCCAGCTCGGAGACCTCGCGCGCGACGCCGCCGACGGAGGCGCGAAGCTGCTCGTCGTGGTCGGCGGCGACGGCTCGGTCAACGAGGTCGCGAACGGCGTAGCCGGCCGCGACGACGTCGAGATCGCGGTGATCCCGCGCGGCACCGGCTGGGACTTCGCCCGCACGTACAAGATCCCGCACAAGCTCGACGGGGCGATCGACGTCGCGCTGACCGGCGCCACGCGGACGATCGACCTCGGCCGCGCGAGCTACCGCGCCTGGGACGGCAGCGACGCCGAGACGCACTTCGCGAACGTGGCGAGCGCGGGGATGAGCGGCGCGATCGCGCAGCGCGCCAACGACACGACCAAGGCGCTCGGCGGGAAGGTCTCCTACCTCTGGGCCACGCTCGCGGTCTTCGCGAAGTGGCAGAACTCGGAGCTGCGGCTGACGGTCGACGGCGAGACGCGGATCGGCCACATGCACGACGTCGTCGTCGCGAACGGCAAGACCTTCGGCGGCGGGATGATCATCTGCCCCGACGCGGAGCCCGACGACGGCCTCTTCGACGTGCTCACGATCGGCGACCTGACCAAGCGCGACCTGCTCGTGACGCTGCCGAAGACCTACCGCGGCTCGCACCTCCCCCACCCGAAGGCCGAGCTGCTCCGGGGCGCGGTCGTCACGATCGACGCCGACGCCCCGCTCCCCGTCGAGCTCGACGGGGAGCAGCCGGGCACGACGCCGGCGCGCTTCGAGATCGTCTCGCGCGCGCTGCGGCTGCGCGTCCCGGCCTAGGCCGGGGGCTTCTTCGGCGTCGCCGGCTTTCGCGCGGCGGGCTTCTTCGCAGCCGGCTTCTTCGTCTGCGCTGCAAGCTGCTTCTCCAGCTTCGCCACCCGCTGCTCGAGCGCATCGAGGCCGCGCAGCTTCTTCTGCATCTCGTCGAGCCGCGTCTTCGACTCGTTCATCATCTCGACGAGCTTGGAGCCGCCGGGGACGTCCGCGAGCTTGTTCAGCGCCTCGTGGCCGAGCTCGGAGACGCGGGAGAGGATGTCGTTCTGCTTGGTCGTGCTGCGTGTTCTCGCCATGGCGCGATCGTACCCGCCTACGCCCGCACCGTAACGGGGGTGCCCGCGAGCGTCCGGTCGAAGAGCTTCACGAGCAGGTCGTTGCGCACCCGGATGCAGCCGTTCGAGACGGCGAGGCCGATCAGGTCGGGACGGTTCGTACCGTGGATCGCGATCGGGCCGCCCTGCGTCCAGCCCGTCAGCACCTCGGAGAAGGCGGAGATCCCGATCGCGCCGGGACCGAACGGCCCGGACGGATCGGCCGGCCGGAGGCGCTGGTTGACGTAGTAGCGCCCGGTCGGCGTCGGCGTCTCAGGGGAGCCGATCGCGACCGGCGCCGAGAGGACGTGGCGCCCGCGGTCGAACAGCGACACCCTGCGGTCGGAGAGATCGACGACGACACGCGTCGTCACCGGCGCCAGCTCGACGTCGCCCGCTCTCACCCAGCCGGTGACGCCGTTCGGCTTCAGCGGCAGCTGCACGCGATACCAGGCGGGCCGGCAGTCGCCGTCGAGCCGCTTCGCCCGGACGGAGAAGACGGTGGGGACGCCGTTCACGTTCTCGCGGCCGAAGCTCGCCAGCCTCGCGCCGCCCGGCTCGCGGTAGGCGACCGCGCGCTCCTGGACGACCGCCGCGTAGCTCGTGCGCGGGGAGCCGACGGCCTGCGTGACGCCGCCCGTGCACTCCCGCACAGTCTTTTCGGTGCGCGCGACGTCTGCAGTAGGTGGAACGGCCGCGTCCTCCGAGCCCCCACACCCCCCGACCCACGCTGCAACAGCCGACGCGAGGAGTATCACGAGCACTGCACGCACGGATCCACGGTAGCCATGTCGACGCAGCTTGTTCACCCTTTCGGTTCTTGTTCCCCCACGACCAACCCGTAACGTGAGAGGTGAGATGGCACCCAGCGACATCAGCAAGCGAGCCGGCCAGCTGCACCAGCACAAGGCCGTCGTCGCGCACGCGCTCCGCCAGCACGCCGGGATCCCGTACGAGGTCGAGCAGAAGGTCTGCACCGACTGCCGCACGGTTCTCGACGAGCGGACGCTGCGCCGCGCCGCCGCGTAGGCCCGGCCCGGCTGCAAGAGTCCTCCCCATGGAGGGCTACAACTATTCGACCGAGGTGGTCGTCCGCTTCGCGGAGACGGACGCGCAGGGGATCGCGCACCACGCGTCGTTCGTGGTCTGGCTGGAGGTCGCGCGCGTCGGCTGGCTCGCCGAGCACGCCGGCGGGTACCGGGCGATTCAGGAGCAGGGGATCGAGGCGCTGACGACGGAGGTCAACGTCCGCTACCACCGCGCGGCCCATTTCGAAGACCGGCTCACGATCTGGACGCGCTGCGTCGACCTGCGTGGAGCGCGGTTCCGCTACGAGTACAGGGTCGAGCGCGACGGCGAGATCGTCGCGGACGGATCGACGTCGCACGCGACCGTGGACGCCGCGACACGCCGGCCGATCCGGCTTCCCGCGTCGTTCGTCGCAGCCGTCGCTAGGGCTGAGTCGTAGCCGGAGTCGTCTGCGTCGGCGTCGGCGGCGCCGGCTGCTCGGGCTTCGGCTTGGGCTTCGGCTCGGGTTTCGGCAGCGGCTTGGTGCCGACCCGGATCACGCGGTACTCTCCGCGGTAGGACGTGTTCCACGTCTCGTCGTGGAGGATCTGGCCCCGCTCGTCGTAGACCGTGCGCGTCACCGTCGTCGCCCGCGCAGGCGAGCCCTCCTCCTCGATCTCGGTCTCACCCTTGAGCAGCGTCGGGTCCTTTACGCGCCTGATCGGGGCCGGGCCGGTCTCCGTGATCGTCCCGGTGCCGCTCTCGACGCGGCGCTCGGGGCCGCCGCCGTAGATCGACACGGTGATGCCCGAGCCTCCCGACGCACCGGCCACGTACACCCACTTCGGGGTGTCGTTGACGAACTTCAGGTCGAGGTCGGGATAGTTGACCGTCGCGTCGCGGCCGAGCTGGTAGCGGCTGATGTAGAGCGAGTGCGGGTTGCGCTCGACGATCTTCAGGCCGGCCTCCCAGGCCGCGTTGAAGACCGTCGTCGCCACCTGCGAGACGCCGCCGCCGACGTCCTCCTCGTACTCGTCCCTGATGATCACGGGCGCGGGGCGGAAGCCGCGCTCGATCGTGCGCTCGCCGACGCGCTCGTTGAACGAGAACGTGCCGCCGGGGGCGACCAGCGCGCCGTCGAGGAACGAGATCCCGAGCTGCAGGTTCGTGATCCGGTCGGGCGTGCCCGCATAGAGCGTCGTGTACGAGGCGAGCCGCCGCTCGATCCCCATCGCCTGCGCCTCCGCCGTCGTCCGCTCGGCCCCGGCGGTGCGGACCACGAGCGTCGCGGTGCGGTCGTCCGGCGAGATCGCAGCGGCGAACAGCGCCTTGGCGGTCGCGGGCACGTCGACGGCGAGGCCGTCCTTTGCGGCCACGATCTCGACACCGTCGCCGGCGGGCCGGAAGGTCGCGTCCGCCGGCGCGCGCTCGACGGCCTTGCGGAGCCTCGCGAACCACGCCTCGGCGCCGGGACCCGCGATCGAGACGTCCGTCGCCCCGGCAATCGGCAGGCTGAGCAGCTCGGCAATCCGCCAACGCGGCAGCTTCCAGCGGGTGCCCTCGTACTCGAGCCTGACGGGTGCGGAGAGCGCGGTGCGGGCCTGCGCGGCCGCGGGTGCGAGGTCGGAAGCCGTCACCTCGGCCGGGTCGATCACGACCGGGAGCGAGATCGTCTGGCCGCGCTCGAGGCGCGCCAGGGCGCGAACGATCCGTCCGGCCGTAACGTCACGGGCGAGCCTGCGGCCGGCCTGACCGGGTACGACCTCGACGGCGAGACCGCGTCGCACGAGCTTCGCCTCGACGTGGCTCTGGTCGATCGCCCGGGCGAGCCCGGCGAGCTTGAAGTCGAGCGCCGCCTCGTACACCTGCACCGGCGGCGCGATCTCCGAGCCGAAGAAGCGGGTCTGGAGACGCTTGTAGCCGCGAACCGGCCCGAATCCCTCCCCCTCGCGGGTCGCGGTCTCGACGGCGGTCTCCCAGTCGGCCTCGACCCCGAGCGTCGTCGCCTTGATCGGAAACTCCCTGCCGCCGGCCGTGAAGACCACCGGGACACGCGCGACCCGGTCGAAGCGGCTCTCGAGCAGCGCCCTGGCCTCCTTCTGCGTCAGCCCGCCGACGTCGACGCCGGCGATCTGGACGCCCTCGGCGATCCGCACGGACGAGCCGGCGAAGGCAAGGCCGACCAGCGCCGCGAGGACGGCGAGGAGCGCAAGGGAGACCACGACCCAGCGCACGACGAAGCGCGCAGAGCGGTCGGGCACCCCGGCGCGGACCGATGTCGCATCGACGCGCACGAGCCGGTCAGTGTAGCCGCGCCTCCCGCCGTCGCCTGTTGCGGGCCGGTGAAGATCTCGCGAGCTATCGGCGAAGGTACTGCGCGATCACGTGCCGCTGGATCTCGGACGTGCCCTCGACGATCTGGAGCACCTTCGCGTCCCGCATCCACTTCTCGACCGGGTGATCGCGCATGATCCCGGCGCCGCCGAGCACCTGGACGGCGTCGGTCGTGACGCTCATCGCGACGTCGGCCGCGAACGCCTTCGCGTACGAGCCGAGCAGGCCCGCGTCCTCGCCGGCGTCCAACGCCGCCGCCGCGCGCCAGACGAGCAGCCGCGACGCCTCGATCTGCATCGCCATGTCGGCGAGCTTGAAGGAGACGCCCTGCTTCGCGAGCAGCGGCTTTCCGAACGCCTTCCGCTCGTTCGCGTAGTCGGTCGCGTACTCGAACGCCGCACGGGCGATCCCGACCGCCGACGCCGCCACCTGCGGGCGGGAGTGCATGAAGAAGTCCATCGCGATCGCGAAGCCTTCGCCCTCCTCGCCGAGCAACCGCTCGGCGGGCAGGCGCGCGCCGTCGAAGAGGATCGAGCCCGTGTAGGACGAGCGCAGTCCGAGCTTCGGCTCCTTGCGCCCCGCAGAGACCCCGGGGTCGCCGGCCTCGACGAGAAAGGCGGTGATCGCGCCGTCCAGCTTCGCGAACACGATCGTCAGCTCGGCGATGCCGCCGTTCGTGACGTAGCACTTCTCGCCGTCGAGGACGTACCCGCCGCCCTCGCGGCGCGCAGTCGACTGGATTCCCGCGACATCGGAGCCGGCGCCCGGCTCGGTGAAGGCGATCGCGGCGAGACAGCCCTCCTCGGAGGCGAGCCGCGGCAGCCAGCGCTGCTTCTGCTCCTCGGTGCCGGAGCGCAGCAGCGGCCGCGACGGGAACATCGTCGCCCCGATCGGGGCGGAGAGCCCGGCGCAGCCCCACGAGAGCTCCTCGGCGATCAGGCTCGAGGTCACGGCCGAGACACCCCCGCCGCCGAACTCGGCGGGGATCGCATGCGAGGTCAGGCCGAGCGCAGCCGCCTTCGCGAGCAACTCGGGCGGGCAGTCCTCCCGCTCGTCCCACTCCCGGGCGACCGGCCGGAGCTCCTTCTCGGCGAAGCCGTGCGCGAGGTCGCGCAGCTCCCGCTGCTCGTCGGAGAGCTCGAAGCCGATCCCGGCTGCGACGCTAGAAGACGAAGAGCTCGACGCCACCGCTCACCTGGAGGGAGACACCGGTGATGTAGCCCGCGAGATCGGAGCAGAGGAAGCAGATCGCGTTCGCGATGTCCTCGGGCTCGCCCGGCCGCTTGAACACGGTCCGGTTCGCGATCCGCTCGTTCATGGCGGGGTTCGCGAAGTGGAACGCCTCGGTGCCGATGATCCCCGGCACGATCGCGTTGCACGTGATCCCGTGGCGGCCGCCCTCCATCGCCAGCGTCCGCGTCAGCCCCAGGATCCCCGCCTTGGTGGTGGAGTAGCTCGCCTGGCCGAAGCCGCCGAGCGTCCCCGCGACGGAGGCCATGTTGATGATCCGGCCCCACTGCCGCTCCTTCATGTGCGGCCAGACGGCCTGGGCGCAGTTGAAGCCGCCGGTCAGGTTGACCTTGAGGTCTCGCTCCCACAGGTCGGGGTTCTGGTCCGGGAACTGGCCGACGTGGTCGAGCGTGCCGGCGTTGTTGACCAGGATGTCGACCGAGCCGAACTCCCGGACGACGCGGTCGACGGTCTCCTTCACCTGGTCGCGGTCGGTGACGTCGCACTTGATCGCGGCCGAGCGCCGGCCGAGCGCCTGGATCTCCTTCGCGGTCGCCTCGGTGTAGACGATCCCCTGCGCCTTCGCCACCTGGGCGAGGACGCCGTAGGACTCGGCGGTCTCGGTCGACTCGTCCGACTCCACCTGGATGTCCGCGATCACGACGTCGGCGCCGGCGCGCGCGAGCGCGAGCGCGTCCGCGCGGCCGAGGCCGCGCGAGCCGCCGGTGACGAGCGCCACCCGGCCGCTCAGGTCGATTTCAAGAGCCACGAGGCAAGAATATTTCTTTGGCGATCACGAGCCGCTGGATCTGCGAGGTGCCCTCGTAGATCTGGAACAGCTTCGCGTCGCGCATCAGCTTCTCGACCGGGTACTCCTTCATGTAGCCGTACCCGCCGAAGACCTGAACGGCGTCCGTCGTCACCTTCATCGCGGTGTCGGCGGCGAAGCGCTTGGCGAACGAGGACTGGAGCGTGGCGCGCTGGCCCTGATCCTGCATCCACGAGGCCTGCCAGACGAGCAGCCGCGAGGCCTCGATCTCGGTCG
>JANPKC010000251.1:0-1748 GCA_031425855.1 Actinomycetes bacterium
TTCGAGTACCTCGAGGCCACACGGGCGCAGAACGAGACGCGCTACGCCGAGCTCGAGCCGTGGGCCTGGGCCCGCCTCTCTCAGCGGCTGCGCGCTGTCCGCGCCCGCCGCGCGCGGCTCCGCCCCGCCGCCGCCTGAGCCGCAACGCAGCCCGCATGAGCCTGCTGATACCCTCTCGGCAGGCCATGCCTACGGTTTTCACACACACACGCAGCGCGCGACCGGCCGCTTCCGCGGCCGTGTCTTTGCGCGCGCTCACTCTAGGAGAAGCATTTGTCCCCGTGGTTTCGCAGGAAGAAGAAGCACGACTCGACCGAGCAGCCGGCGACAGTCGTCGCCCCGCCCGCTCCCCAGCCCGCACGGGCTGAGCAGACCTCCGCAGCGGCTCCGGCCGATGCGGGAACCGATCCCAGGAAGCGACGCCGCGGCAACCGCGGTGGCCGCGGCCGCAAGAAGCCCGGCACCGGCGCCGGCACTGCCACCGGCGCGACCGCCGAGAAGACCGCCGACGCCGCCGACAGGCCCGAGCAGAAGCCGGCCTCGCAGCGGCGTGAGCGGAAGCCGCGCGAGCAGGGCGGCCAGCGCCAGGATGAGCAGCGCAGCCAGCGCCAGGAGCGCCGAGCCAACCAGCAGGGCAACCGCCGCCGCGTCCCGCAGAAGCGCGCCCCGCTGCCGAAGGCCAAGCGCGAGCTGCTGATCTCCGTCGACGTCGGCGAGCAGCGCGTCGCCATCCTCGAGGACGATCGCGTCGCCGAGGTCTACCTCGAGCGGCCCGAGCGGCGCTCGATCGCCGGCAACATCTACCTCGGCACCGTCGACAACGTCCTCCCGGGCATGGAGGCCGCGTTCGTCGAGATCGGCCTCGAGAAGAACGGCTTCCTCTACGTCGACGAGATCGTCGTGCCCGAGCTCGAGGGCAAGCGGCACGGCAAGAAGATCACCGACCTGATCGCCCGCGGCCAGCAGATCATGGTCCAGGCGGTCAAGGACCCGATGAAGACGAAGGGCGCGCGGCTGACGACCGAGATCTCGCTCCCCGGCCGCTTCCTCGTCTTCGTCCCGCAGGGCGAGGGCCTCGGCGTCTCGCGCCGGCTCGACGACGCCGAGCGCACGCGCCTGAAGGAGATCATCAAGAAGCTCGACGTCAAGGAGGGCGGCGTCATCGTCCGCACCGCCGCCGAGGGTGCCTCGGCCGAGGACGTCGAGCGCGACCTCGTCTTCCTGCAGCGGCTCTGGAAGACGGTCCAGGCGAAGGCGAAGACCGCCAAGGCGCCGTCGCTCGTGTACCAGGAGGCCGAGCTGCCGCTCCGGATCGTCCGCGACCTCTTCGCCGGCGACTTCGAGAGCGCCCAGATCGACCACGAGCGCACCTACAAGCGGATCGTCGGCTACCTGAAGAAGACCTCGCCGCACATGCTCGAGCGCGTCCACCGCTACAAGGAGAAGACGCCGCTCTTCGAGGGCACGGGCGTCGACGCGGAGATCCGCTCGACCCTGAACCGGCGCGTCGACCTCCCTTCCGGCGGCTACCTGATCTTCGACTATGCAGAGGCGTTCACCGTCGTCGACGTCAACACCGGCCGGTTCGTCGGCTCACGGTCGAAGAACTCGACCGGCCGTCTCGAGGACACGATCACGAAGAACAACCTCGAGGCCGTCAAGGAGGTCGTGCGCCAGCTGCGGCTGCGCGACATCGGCGGGATCATCGTCATCGACTTCATCGACATGGCGAACCCGAAGAACCGGGC
>JANPKC010000252.1:0-2408 GCA_031425855.1 Actinomycetes bacterium
CTGCGCCTGATCGCCGGGATCATCAAGCCGACGTCGGGCCGCGTCGAGGTCGGCGGCCGGATCGGCTCGCTGCTGGAGCTCGGCGCCGGCTTCCACCCCGACTTCAGCGGCCGCGAGAACGTCTTCCTGAACGGCGCCATCTACGGGCTCAAGCGCGCCCAGATCCGCGAGCGCTTCGACGAGATCGTCGCGTTCGCCGAGCTCGAGCAGGCGATCGACCGGCCTGTGCGCACGTACTCCTCTGGGATGTACATGCGGCTCGGCTTCGCGATCGCGGCCCACCTCGACGCCGACATCCTCCTGCTCGACGAGGTCTTCGCGGTCGGCGACGAGGCGTTCCAGCGGAAGTGCTTCGGCAAGGTCTTCGAGTTCAAGCAGCGGGGCGGCACGATCATCTTCGTCTCCCACGACGCGAGCCAGGTCGAGCGGCTGTGCGAGCGGGCGGTGCTGTTGCGCGACGGGCGGCTCGAGTTCGACGGGCCGACGCACGAGGCGATCGTCCGCTACCGGCGCGTCCTCGCCGCCGAGGCCGACCCGGCAGAGCGCGCCGCGGGCCTGCGCGAGTGGGGCACCGGCGAGGCGACGATCGCGGCCGCGCGGCTGGTCGGCCGCGAAGGTCGGGAACGGCAGCAGTTCCTGGCGGGCGAGCCGTTCTCGCTGCGGCTCCGGATCGAGGCCGAGAACGGAATCGCGCCGCCTCAGCTCCAGCTCGAGCTGCGCGACGAGGCGGGCCTGCTGGTGGCTTCCGACGTGCTCGACACGGCCCGTGTCGGCTGGGCCGACGGCACCCGCGAGCTGCGCTACGACGTCGACCGGCTACCGCTCTCCGACGGGCGCTTCCACCTGCGCCTGGGCCTCGCCGACGCGACCGGGGAGCGCGTGCTGCACTGGCTCGACGACGCGCTCACGTTCGTCGTCTACCCGGAGGGGGAGGAACGCGGCGTCGTCCGGCTGGAAGGGAGCTGGGCCGCGGAGCAGAACTCCGTCGAGCGATGAGCTCTCGCAGCTGCCCCGACTGGCCGGACCTGATGGAGCTCGCTCCGGATCTCCAGTTCATGCACTACACCGTCGCCGAGGCGCAGCTGCCCGTCGACGTGCTGACGAGCATCTCCCATGTCTCGCTCGGGGACGTCGCGATCTGCTGCGACCTCGAGCACCACGTCTTCTATGCGGGGCACACCGACTCGCAGGTGGCGGAGGCGCTCCGCGAGACGCACTGGTACGAGGTGCACGAGTACGCCGAGCGCGGCCCCGGCTCCGGCCAGTCAGCGGCCTAGGAGCTCCGCCAGCGGGCGTGTGTTGAGGACGGAGCCGCGAGGGGCACCGCCGCGGCGTGCGGTCGCGACGCAGAGGGACATGTTCCCGAGCCCGCGCACGGAGTGGGCATCGGTCGAGCAGACGATCCGGACGCCCGCCGCGATCGCCTCGCGCACATGCGCTCCCGAGAGGTCGAGCCGGTCGGGGAGCCCGTTCACCTCGAGCGCGACACCCGTCTCCAGCGCGACCTCGAAGACGCGCTCCAGGTCGAGCGCGTTCTCGGGCCGGTGGTTGAGGATCCGGCCCTTGGGGTGCGAGAGGCAGGACGCCGCGCCCTTGATTGCGGCTGCATGCCGCATCGCCTCGACGACGCGGTCGGTGATCTCGCTGCGCGGCGCCCGCTGGCCCGCGTGCAGGCTGATCTGCACCCATTCGAGCTCGGCGAGCACGTCGTCGGGGAGGTCGAGCGAGCCGTCGGGAAGGATGTCGCACTCGCTGCCGCGGAGGATTCGGAACGGCGCCAGCAGCTCGTTCGCTGCGGCGATCTCCTCGGCCTGGCGGCGGAGGTCGTCGGCGTCGAGCCCGGGGACGACGCGGACGTTGCGGGTGTGGTCGCAGATCGCCAGGTACTCGTAGCCGAGCGCCTGGGCTGCCCGGCCCATCTCCTCGACCGTCGCCTTGCCGTCCGAGGCCGTCGAGTGGACGTGGAGGTCGCCGCGGACGTCGGTGAGCTCGAGTAGGCCGGGTGGGTTCGGAGGGGCGTCGAGCTCCCGCAGCTCGGGCGGCGGCAGCGGACGCCGATCGCCGTGCGTCGCGACCCACTCCGGCGAGCCGATCGCGCGGACGAGCTCCCGCTCCCAGTCCTCGAGCGTCGCGCCGAAGACCTCGATCGGGTAACCGTCGGCCGTGACCCCGACGACCCGGCGCTCGTCCCGTTCCAGGACGGCCACGAGCTGCGGCAGCTCCTCCGCCTCGCCGAGCCGTTCCAGCGGGACGACGACGGCGAAGCGCGTCGACAGCTCGCACCCGCGCGCCGGATCGCCGGCAGGCTCGCCGCCCAGCGCCGCAGCGACCTCGCCGACGAGGGCGCGGGCCCTGCTCAGGGTCATCCCCCGGCTCGGCCGCGCCGTCCCGAGCTCCGCGAGCCCGCC
>JANPKC010000253.1:0-3545 GCA_031425855.1 Actinomycetes bacterium
CACTCCCACGGCGCCTCCGAAGAGGTCTTCTACGTCCTCGGCGGCTCGGGGCTGGCGTGGCAGGACGACCAGGTGCACGAGGTCCGTCCCGGCGACTGCGTCATCCACCGCGCGAACGAGCTCGAGCACACGTTCGTCGCCGGCCCGGAGGGGCTCGACTACCTCGTCTTCGGCACGAGGCACCCGACCGACTTCGGCTGGTTGCCGCGCTCCGGCGCCGTCCGTCTCGGCTGGCCGTGGGTCGAGGGCCGGGTCGACGACCCCTGGGATCGCGAGGCCGATTCGCCGCCGCTCGAGGTCGGCGAGCCGACGGAGCGGCCCCCGAACATCCTCAACGTCGACGAGGTCGAACCGGAGCGCTGGGGGGCGGCGACGAGCGCGCCGCTCGCCACACAGGAGCGCTCCGAACAGGCCGGCTTCCACTGGGAGCGGCTCGATCCCGGGGGGCGGGGCTCGCCGCCGCACTGCCACTCGGAGGAGGAGGAGATCTTCGTCATCCTCGACGGCGACGGGACACTCGAGCTCTGGCCCTCGCCGCTCTCGGCAGCGCGCGGAGCCGAGCGAGAGGACATCCCGATCCGCGCCGGCCACGTAATTGCGCGGCCGCCGGGAGGACGGATCGGCCACGCCTTCGAGGCCGGTCCGAGCGGGCTGACGATGCTGATCTACGGGACGCGGAAGCCGAACGACATGGCGTGGTTCCCGCGCTCGAACAAGATCTTCTGGCGTGGGCTCGGCGTGATCGGACGGATCGAGTCGCTCGCGTACGACGACGGCGAGCCGGACGACGTGGTCTAGGCGACGAAGAGCGTCAGCTCGGGCTCGCGCTCGCCGCGCAGCACGGCGAGATCGACCTCGACGCAGCAGATCCCGCGCGACTCCGCCAGCGTCACGGCCTGCGGCTTGAACGACTGCGCCGCGAGGATGCCGCGGCACCCCGCCTTCGCCGGGTCGGCGCGGATGAAGCCGAGGTAGCGGGTCAGCTGCTCGACCGCTTCGATCGTGCCGACGCGCTTGATCTCGACCGCGACCCAGCCCTCGTCGCAGTCGCGGCACATCAGGTCGACCGGCCCGATCTCGGTCATCCACTCACGCCGGTCGAGCCGGAGCTCCGCCTCGAGCCACGCCGGTGCCGCGGCGAGCGCCTCCTGCAGGTGCTTCTCGACGCCGTCCTTCTCGAGCCCCGCCACCTCGTCCATCTCGTGCTCCTGATCCGAGAGCACCTCGGCGATCCGGATCTCGAGCCTGTCCTCGGTCTTGCCGGCGCGCTTGCGGACGACGATCAGCCCGTCCGTCTCCTCGATCACGGTCGGCGGCGTCATCCAGTTGCTCGGCCGGTAGCCGCCGCTGTCGGCGTGGACGAGCACGGAGCCGTCCGACTTCAGCAGCAGCAGCCGCACCGCCTCGGGCAGGAAGGCGTCGAGGCGGCCGGTGTAGGTGACCTCGCAGCGGGCGACGAGCAGGCGCATGGGCCGCTCAACCTACTGTCCCTTTCGGACACCCCCGGCATCAGACGGTGTCAGACTCGTCTCTGACACCGTGCCAGAGTCGTCTCTGACACCGTGCCAGACTCGTCTCTGACACCGGGTGTCTCTTTCGGACAGGGCTGGCCTCAGCGGCGGCGGATCAGCGTCACGCCGTCCCGGACCGTCAGCTGGACGGCCACGACGCGCTCGTCCTCGGCCAGCTTGTCGTTCAGCGCCGCGATCGTCCTCGTCGTCTCGTCGGGCGGGTCGAGCACGCGGCCGCTCCAGAGCGTGTTGTCGATCGCGATCAGGCCGCGCTCGGAGAGACGCGGCAGCACGGCCTCGTAGTAGGCGTCGTAGTTCTCCTTGTCCGCGTCGATGAAGACGAAGTCGAACTCGCCCTCGAGCGCGTCGATCGTCTCGAGCGCCGGGCCGAGGTGGAGCGTGATCTTGCCCCCGTCGGGGCTGCGGTCGAAGTAGCGCTGCGCGACCTCGGCGTGCCTGGGCTCGATGTCGAGCGTGTCGATCCGGCCGTCCGCCGGCAGCGCTGCGGCCATCGAGAGCGCCGAGTAGCCGGTGAAGGTGCCGATTTCGAGCACGCGCGTCGCGCCCGAGCCGGCGACGAGCAGCTCGAGGAAGCGCCCCTCGATCGGCCCGGTGAGCATCTGCGGCGCGGCCATCGTCGCCTTCGTCTCGGCAGCGAGCTCGGCGAGGAGCGGGTCGGGCGCGGTCGTGTGCCCCTCCGCGTACTCCTCCAGCTGCTCCTCGACGATGAAGCTCACCGCTCCGCCCTACCTCTCGACCCGGGAGCCGCCGATGATCGCCTCGCGGCCGTCGGCGAAGCGCACCATCGCCTTCCCCTTGCCGTCGTAATCGGGCGACCAGACGACGAGCGTCGCGTCCTCGCCGCCGACGCGCACGGCCTCGTCGATCGACCGGGCGTCGCCGCGCCAGTAGCGGACGAACGGGTTCTCCTCCCACTCGCGGCCGATCGTGGTCTCGTCGGTGTGGCCGGGCAGGACGCGCACCTCGTGCGGCAGCGTCATCAGCGTGTCCATCACCGAGGCGCGGATCGGCGCCGCGTCGGGGCCGCCGCCGACGGCGTCCTTGAAGAGGATGTCGGCGGTGAAGGCGACGGTCTCGTTCGCGACGAACGCCAGGTGATCGGACGCGTGCCCGGGCGTCTCGAGCGCCTCGATCGCGAGTCCGCCCGTCTCGAGCGGGCCCTTGACGATCTCGAGCCCGTAGCGCTCGACGAGCTCGGCGTCGCCGGCGACATGGTCGGGATGCGAGTGCGTCGTCAGCAGGTGCGTCACCTTCAGGCCCTCGCGCTCGACGATCTCGTGCAGCGGGTCGAGCGGGGCGCCGCTGTCGATGAAGACGGCAGTCCCGCCCGGCTCGTCGGCGAGCAGGTACGCGTTCGAGAGCCAGTCGGGATGCATGCTCCGCTCGATCAGCACGGCGAGACCGTACACCGCGAGAAAGGATTGCGGCCCGGATGGCCTCTGATCAGGTGGGAGCGCGCGTTCAGGGTCAACCTGCGAAGCAGGTCGCGAGCTTCCGCCTCTCGGTCACGGCGCGGGCGGCAGCGTCCCGGGAGGCAGTGAAGGCACCGGCAGCGGTGGAGCGTCCGCCCCAGCGGCGCCCGCCGCGCCGGTTGCAAGATCGGCAACGGGAGCAGTTGACGGGGGCGGCGGCACCGGTCGCTCGAGCAGGCCCCAGATCGTCTCGTCTCGCAGGGGGACGGGAAGACGGGGCCGCTCGAGCGCCGGGATGCTCGCAGGCACGGAGGTCGTCGGCGCCGGAGTCGACGTGGGCGAGCCAGGCGAGGCCGCCGTGGGGGCCGCCACCGGTGCAGCCGCCCTCGGCCTCGCCGTGGCGAGCCGCTGCACGCGGGAGACCGGCCGGACACTCGCGGCCGGGACCGGAGCAGAGGCGGAAGCCGTGTGTGCGACCGGCTGCGCGGCTCGCCGCTCGGAGACGGCCACCGGCGGCTGCGGGTGGTTCGCCGGGGACGGCCTGCCGTCCGCAGGCGCGTCGCCGACTGCGACGCTCGCCCCGGCGACGGCGATCGCGGCG
>JANPKC010000254.1:0-3307 GCA_031425855.1 Actinomycetes bacterium
GCCGGCTCGGCCCTGATGGGGATCGGCTTCGCCACCGGCGAGGACCGCGCCAAGCAAGCCGCCGAGCGGGCGCTCAAGAGCCCGCTGATCGACACCGAGATCGTCGGCGCCCGCGGGATCCTGCTCTCGATCGCCGGCGGCGAGGACCTCACCCTGCTCGAGGTCAATGACGCCGCCGAGACGGTTCGCCAGGCCGCGACCGACGACACGAACATCATCTTCGGCGCGACGGTCGACGAACGGCTCGCCGGCCAGGTCTGGGTGACGGTCGTCGCCACGGGCCTCGGCGGCACCCGCCGCCGCACGACCCCGACCTTCACCGGCGACACGAGCCCGCGCCGCACCGAAGACCCGCTCGAGCCGCCGAGCTTCCTCCGCAACTAGGCGCGTCGGCGTGGCGGGAACCCGCCCGAGGTGGCGGTCACCGCACCTCGCCAACGGCGCGCAGCCCGACCGAGCGGCGGCTCGACCGGCCGTGACCGTTCCGCACACGTCGGGGCCAGGACCCGACGTGTCCGCTACGGCCGCCGAAAGCTAGACGAGCGGCACGAGCACGGTCGCGCCGAATGCAGCGCCCAGCGCGAAGCAGCCCGTCATCGCCGCCGCGGCGGTGTGCCAGCGGCGCGCCTCGGTGCGGCGGCCGAGGAAGTAGAGAAGGCTGCCGGAGCCGAGCGCGAGGGTCGTCAGCGTCTCGACGGCGCCGAGCGCGATCCCGGCCGAGACGGCCACGTCCGACGAGACACCGTGCGCGGTCAGCGCGAAGGCGACGGCCGCGCTCGCGACGCCGACGTTGCCCGGCGTCAGCGGCAGGATCCCCGCCAGGTCGAGCGCGGGGATGATCAGCACGGCAGCGGCGAGCGGCCGGTCGATCCCGAAGGCGGCGGCGATGCCGGTGGCCGCGCCGACGCGGAGCGCCATCGAGAGCCCGACCCAGCCGGCGATGCGGGCGGCTGCGCGCGGGCAGCGTCCGAGGACGCGGAAGACGTCGAGGGCGTGGCCGAACTTCGTTCCCGGCCGCGAGTCGCGGGCGCGCCAGGCGACCACGGCCGCCACACCCGCGCCGAGCAGGAGCACCGCGATCGGCCAGCGCGGCAGCACACCGCTCGCCGAGGCGAGAGCGAGCACGACCGCCAGCCACAGCGCGCGCACTGCGCTCAGCGACCCGGCGATGCCGCCGACCGTCCAGAGCCGGCCTTCGTTGTGGAGGACGCGGGAGAAGAGCGCGAAGCGGACGGCGGTGCCGATCCGGGCGGGGGCGAGCGCGTTCACGATCGAGCCGGTGCAGTAGCGCGCGGATGCGTCGGTGCGGGAGGTGGTGCCGCCGCAACGCGAGAGCGCGGACTGCCAGCCGCAGGCGGACGTCACGAGCGAGCCCGCGAACGCCGCGGCCGCCAGCCAGAGCCAGCCCGCGGAGGCGTCCGAGAGGCCGGCGATCCCGTCGGCGACGAGGTCGCCGAGCAGTTGGGGGGTCAGCGCCAGCACGATCAGGGCTGCAACCGATCCCAGGAACACGGCAAGGTGTCGCTTCCCCAGTTCGAGGTCGAGGTGCATCTTCTGACAACGTAGCCGGGGTCTCATCGGGTTCTCCCACGGTTATCGGCATCCGTACAGCATCTTTACCCTGAGTTCATGCAGGGAGCGATCGCCGCCGGGAGCCGACCCACCGCAGAGGCCGGCGCCCACGTGCTCGCGGAGGGCGGCAACGCGGTCGACGCCTGCATCGCCGCAGCCTTCGCCGCCGCCGTCGCGGAGGGACCGCTCACCGGCCCGACCGGCGGCGGGTTCCTGCTCGCGTGGGTAGACGGGGAGGCAACAGTGCTCGACTGCTTCTTCGCCGCGCCGGCGACGCCGCTCGGGCGGATGGAGGAGATCGTGGTCGATTTCGGCGACGCCTCGACACAGGTCTTCCACGTCGGCGAGGGCTCGGTCGCCGTCCCGGGGCTCGTCGCCGGGCTCGAGGACGCCCATCGCCGCTTCGGCACCGTGCCCTGGCCCGACCTGGTCGAGCCCGCGATCGAGCTCGCGCGCCGTGGCGTCGAGACGACCGCGCCCCAGCGCGTCCTCCACACGATCCTGATCGACATCCTGCGGCGCGAGGAGGGCGGCCGGGCGATCTACGGCAGCGACGACCGGATCGAGACGGCCGGGTTCGTCGGGACGCTCGAGCGCATCCGCGATGTTCGCGGAGCCGCCGTCACGGAGCTGCTGCCGGAGCTCGCAGCCGAGATCGTCGGCTACCGCGTCGCCTCGCCCGAGCCGGTTCGGACGCGCGTTGAGGGCCGTGAGGTGCTGACGACGCCGTCGCCGTCGCGCGGGGGCGCGATCGTGGCGGCCGCGCTCGAGCGCCTCTCGGCAGCCGGCACGCTCGGCGACCGCGCCGACGCGCTCAGGCACGGATACGAGTCGGCGCCGCCGCTCGCGGTCGCGGGCACGACTCACATCTCCGTCATCGACGCCGCCGGCAACGCAGCCGCGCTGTCCTCGACGCTCGGGGCCGGATCGGGGCTCTTCCGCGGCGGCACGCAGCTGAACAACATGCTCGGGGAGCTCGACGTGATCGGCCACGCGCCGCGAACGCCCGGCGAGCGGCTGCCGAGCATGATGACGCCGACGCTCGTGCTCGAGGACGGGCGGCCGCGCATCGCGCTCGGAAGCGCGGGCTCGGTGCGGCTCGCCGGCGCGATCGCGCAGGTGGCCGACGGCGTCCTGCGCGGGTTGCCGGTCGCCGAGGCGATCGACCGGCCGCGCCTCCACGTCGACGGCGACGTCCTCCACCTCGAAGGAGGGCTGACGGACGTCGCGCCCGACGGTTGGAAGGCCGTGCGCTGGGCCGGGCGCAATCTCTTCTTCGGCGGTGTCTCGGCGGTCGAACGGCGCCCCGACGGCACGCTCGCCGCGGCAGGCGATCCCCGCCGCGGCGGCCACGGGATCGTCGTCGGATGATCCAGATCCGCCCGGCGCGTCCCGAGGACGCCGCAACTCTCGTGGCGCTCGGCGCCGCGGTCGGGCGCGAGCCGGAGGCGTGGCTGCTGAACACCGACGGCTGGCGAACGGTGGCAGAGGAGCGCCGCTATCTGCGCGCCCTTCGCCGCCATCCCGACGCGGCGGTCTACGTCGCCGACGACGAGGGCGCGATCGTCGGCCGCCTCTCGATCGCCCGCGACCCGCACAGCGCCAGCCGCCACGTCGCCGACCTCGGACTGATGGTCGCCGCCACGCACCGCCGCCGCGGGATCGGCAAGGCCCTGCTCGAGCAGGCGGTCGCGTGGGGACGCGATGCGGGCGTGAGCAAGCTGGAGCTGCACGT
>JANPKC010000255.1:0-5386 GCA_031425855.1 Actinomycetes bacterium
CTCGGCCTCGGCGAGCCCGCGCGCGGCGATCGCGGGCCGCTGCGCCTCGAACGAGAACGGCTGCGACTGCGGGAACGGGTCGAGCTCGGACGTACCCTTGAGCGAGATCCCGTCCAGCCCTTCCTCCGACCAGACGCGGCGCACCTCGTCCGGCTGCCAGACGAAGTCGGGTGCGCGACCGAGCACGAGCACGAGGTCGTCGGGAACCTCGGGCGCGGCGGGCTCGTCCTCGTCCCAGTCGGCGCCAAGTAACAGACTGTTACTTGGCTTCCGCTCGGCCGCCGGATAGACGACTGCGCCGTCGACCGGGTGGAGCGCACGCTGCGTGAACGGAGAGAACGCGCGCACCTGCTCGATCTCGTCCCCGTAGAGCTCGACCCGGAGTGGCTCGCGCCCGGTGGTCGGGAAGACGTCGACGAGGCCGCCGCGAACGGCGAACTGACCGCGCTCCTCCGCGCGCTCGACCCGCTCGTACCCGGCGAGCGCCAGCTGCTCCGAGAGGCCTTCGAGCCCGGGCTCGCTGCCGACCTCGAGCCGGACCGGGGCGGGACGCTGCGACGGCGGCGGCGTGCCCTCGGCGAGCGCGATCGCCGAGGCGGCGACGAGGCCGCCGGCGGCGAGCACGTCGAGGGCGCGCGCACGCTCGCCGACGAGGTGCGGCGGCGGCTCGAGCCCGGACCCCCAGCGAACGCCGCGGCCCGGGAGGAGCGCGACGTTCTCGGCGCCTATGAACCAGCCCGCCGCCTCGGCGAGGTCGCGCGCGTCGGCGTCCTCGGGCAGCAGCACGACGAGCCCACGGCCGAGCTGCTCGTGCAGCGTCGCGAGGAGCAGCGGGAGCACGGGCTCCGAGACGCGCGCCCGCGCCGGGAGGGCGTCCGCGAACGACTGCAGGCGCTCGAGCTCGAGCAGCTCCCTGACGAACGAGTGGAGTACCGGACGGTCCAAGACGAAGGGCCGGAACGCGGGTTCCGGCGCGCCCATCGTAACGGCGTCCTACCGGCCCCCGTGCCAGGACTCCCACAGCGCGGCGTACGAGCCGTCGTGCTCGACGAGCTCGTCGTGCGTCCCGAGCTCGGCGAGCCTGCCGTCCTCGACCACGGCGACCCGGTCGGCGTCGTGCGCGGTCTGGAGCCGGTGCGCGAACGCGATCACGGTACGTCCCGCGAGCACGGCCGCGAGCGACTGCTCGAGGTGACGCGCCGCGCGCGGATCGAGCAGGGACGTCGCCTCGTCCAGGACGAGCGTGTGCGGGTTCGCGAGAACGAGCCGCGCCAGCGCGACCTGCTGCTGCTGCGGCGGGGTCAGGGGGTGGCCACCGGCGCCGACGACCGTCTCGAGGCGGTGCGGCAGCGCCTCCACCCACGGGCGCGCGTCGACGGCCTCGAGCGCGGCCCAGAGGTCGTCGTCGCCGGCCTCCACGTGGGCCAGCCGCAGGTTGTCGGCGATCGTCCCGACGAAGACGTGCTGCTCCTGCGTCACGAGCGCCACCTCCCGCCGCAGCGTCTCGAGCTCGAGGTCGACGAGCCGCACGTCACCGACCTCGACGCGGCCCGTGCGCGGCGGATGGATCCCGGCGAGCAGGCGCCCGAGCGTGGACTTGCCCGCCCCGGACGGGCCGACGACGGCGATCCGCTCACCCGGCTCGAGGTCGAGGTCGAGACCGTGGAGGACGTCGCGACCCTGGACGTACGCGTAGCGGACGTCGGAGGCGCGCAGCCGCTCGTGCTCCGGCTCCTCGCCGGTCGCCGAGCGGTCGTCGGGAACCTTGGTGACGCCGACGAGCCGCGCGAACGAGGTCGCGCCGACCTGGATCTCGTCCAGCCAGGAGATCAGGCGGTCGACCGGGTCGGCGAGCTGCTGGACGTAGAGCGCCACGGCCGTCACCTCGCCGATCGAGGCGTGTCCGCGGGAGACGAGCCAGCCGCCCCACACGAGCGTCGCCGCGACGGGGAGCACGTATGCCACCTCGACCGTCGGGAACAGGACGGTTCGCAGGTACAGCGTCCGGCGCTCGGCCCGGTAGGCGTCGGCCAGGTCGGCGTCGATCCGCTCCACGCGCCGGCGCCCGAGCCCGAGCGCATCGACGGTGCGGCCGCCGTCGACCGTCTCGCCGACCGTGCCGGTCATCGTCGCGTACGCGGCCCGCTCCCAGAGATAGCCCGCCGGGGCGCGGCGCAGGTACCACTGCATCCCGAGCAGGATCGCCGGCAGCCCGACGACGCACGACAGCGCGACGACCGGGCTGACGACGAGCGCTGCGACGACGGTCAGGAGCACCGTCACGGCCGAGATCAGCGTCTCCGGGATCGCGAAGCGGACCGTGCGGGCGAGCGTGTCGACGTCCGCCGTCGTGCGCGAGACGAGATCGCCCGTCCCGGCGCGCTCGACGACCGAGAGCGGCAGCGCGAGCACTTGCCGCATGAAACCCTCGCGCAGGCGGGCGAACACCTGCTCGGAGAGGACGAACGAGGAGCGGCGCGCGAACCAGGTCAGGACGGTCTGCGCGAGGACGGAGACTGCGAGCAGCAGGATCAGGCGGTCGACGTGCCCCGTCGTCGTCCCCTCCTTCACCGCCTCGACGAGCTGGCCGAGGAGCCACGGGCCGACGAGGCCGGCAACGGCCGCCAGCGCGTTCAGGCCGAGCACGACCGCGAGCGAGCCGCGATAGAGGCGGAGCAGCGCAGCCGCGTCCCGCCGCACCTCCGCGCTGTCGGCGATCGGCAAGCGCTCGTTCACGCCGCGTCCTCGCGCGTGACGGCGAAGCGGTAAGCCGGGGACGACTGCAGCAGCTCGCGGTGGGTGCCCTCCGCGGCGACGCGCCCGTCATCGACGAAGACGACGCGGTCGGCCTGGTCGAGGACGAGCGGGCTCGCCGTGACGACGACGGTCGTCCGGCCGCGCCGCGCCTCCCGCAGGCGGCGGGCGATGCGAGCCTCCGTGTGGGCGTCGACGGCGCTCGTCGGCTCGACGAGGACGAGGATCTCGGCGTCCGCGAGCAGGGAGCGGGCGAGGACGAGGCGCTGCCGCTGGCCGCCCGAGAGCGAGCGGCCGCGCTCCTCCAGGTGGCCGTCGAGGCCCTCGGGCAGCGAGTCGAGCACGTCCTCCGCGTTCGCGACGGCGATCGCCTCGAGCAGCTGCGCGTCGGTGGCCCGGCCCCAGGGATCGAGCTCGTGCCGGAGCGGGCCGGCGAAGAGGAAGGGATCGGTCTCGCTGACGACGACGCGGCGGCGCAGCGACGCGACGTCGAGCGAGGCCACCGGCACGCCGCCGAGGGTGACGAGGCCGTCGTCGGCGAAGCGGCCGAGCCGGTCGGCGATGCGGGAGCCATCGTCAGCGCTCGGCGTGAACACACACGTGAGCAGTCCCGGCTCGACGGCGAGGCCCGACCGGTCGTCGACGAGCACCGCCCCCGGTCCCGGCTCTGCGGCCGGCTCTTCGGGCGCGGCGACGAGCGGCTCGATCCGGAGGATCGCGAGCATCCGCTGTGCCCCGACGAGCGCCCGCGTGACCTTGTCGACGGCCTCGGCCGCGACGCGCAGCGGGATCACGAGAAACGCCGCGTACCCGTAGAAGGCAACGAGCTCACCGGGGCTGATCCGGCCCTGGATCGCGAGCCGCGCGCCGAGCCAAGTGACGATCACGATGAAGATGCCCGGCAGCAGCACCTGCGCGGAGTCGAGCGTCGACTGCGGCAGCGCCACCCGGACGCCGGCCCGGCGAACCTCCTCCGAGCGCCTGCGATAGCGGTCGAGGAAGACGCGCTCGCCGCCGATGCCGCGCAGGACCCGCAGACCGGCGACCGTGTCGGCCCCGAGTGCCGTCAGCTGCCCCACCTGCTCGCGCTGCTCGCGCTGCCGCGCCTGCAGCGGCCTGATCACGAGCGAGAGTGTCCCCACGAGCGTCGGCACGCCGAGCAGGACGACGAGCCCGAGCAGCGTCGAGGTCGACAGCAGCACTGCCGCGACGACGAAGTACGACGCGATCGCACCCGCGAGCCGCGCGGTGATGTCGAATGCGCCGCCGGCCCGGAGCGCGTCGTTCGAGACGGTCGCGACGACCTCGCCCGTCGTCAGGCGCGACCGGACCGCGGGGCCGGTCAGGGCCGCATGGTGCGCGACGACCTGGATCATCCGGAACCCGGACTGGAGCCAATTGCTGACCGCGACCCGGTGGCGCAGCGTGCCGGCCACCGCCTGCACGACGCCGAGCCCGAGGAGGGCTGCAGCCCAGCCGAGCAGAGCGCGCGAGTCCCCCGTCGTGAGCCCCTCGTCGACGGCGCGGCCGAGCACCCACGGCAGCAGCGCCTGGGCCAGCATCCAGACGATCCCGAAGGTCATGCCGAGGAACAGCGTCCCGAGCTGCTGCCGCCCCACCCAGAGCAGGAAGCGGGCCGAGGAGCGGGTGTCGGGGTCGCCGGGATGGTCGAAGGGAAGCTGCTTCACGGCGCGCCAGTCTACGTCGCGCGTGGCTGAAATCGGCATGATTGGCCCATGGCCGAGCGTCCACCGGAGTCGATGACGGCCGCCCAGCGCGACGCGCTCGCCGCCGAGCTCGCCGAGCTGGAGGGGCCGAAGCGGGCCGAGATGGTCGAGGCGATCGCGACCGCCCGCGGCTTCGGCGACCTCTCGGAGAACTTCGCGTATCACGACGCGAAGAACGAGCAGGGGCTGCTGGAGCGGCGGATCACGATCCTCCGCCACCGCGTCGAGAACGCCGTCGTCGTCGAGCAGGCGGCCGAGGGCGTCGTCGGAGTCGGCTCGGTGGTCGAGGTGGAGGACGAGGCCGGCGGCCGCTTCGAGGTCGAGATCTCGAGCGTCGCGGGCGGCATCTCGACCGACTCGCCGCTCGGCTCGGCGCTCGTCGGCGCGAAGGTCGGCGACGCCGTCCAGGTGCAGGCGCCGAAGGGCGCGTGGACGGCGAAGGTCGTCTCCGTCCGCAGCGCCTGAGCGGGTCACCGACTGCCGCCGTGGCCCGAAGGGACGGGGTCTGACCCCACAACCGTCCTGAAGCGGCGGCTGTGGAGAAAGAGTTGCGCAATTGTTGCCGGTTGTCCGGCTTTCGCTCGCGGTCGGCCGGCGCGTGGAGCTAGTTGAAGCGGCGCTGGGCCTCGTCGAGGCCCTCGCGGGCGAGCGTCTCGACCGCGTCAGCGGCGCGGGCGATCAGCGCCTCGGCGTCGTCTTCGGGCGCGAACGGGCTGAGCACGTAGTCGGCCACGGGCCGGCGGTCGCCGCGACCGGGCCGGCCGACGCCTGCGCGAACGCGGAGGAACTCCGCCGAGCCGAGCGCCTGCCTGATCGAGCGGAGGCCGTTGTGTCCGGCAAGGCCGCCGCCCTGCCGAACCTGGATCCGGCCCGAGTCGAGGTCGACATCGTCGTGCACGACCGCG
>JANPKC010000256.1:0-9068 GCA_031425855.1 Actinomycetes bacterium
CTCGGCCGCTCCTAGAACGAGGTGCGGGCCTCCCGGCCGCTCTCTGGTGCCTCGGCGATCGCGCTGCCGAAGGCGAGGAAGAGGAACGAGAGGAACGTGACCTGGATGAACGAGAACGCGTCGTAGGTGAACATCCCGATCGCAAAGGCCGCGATCGACGCCGTCAATCCGGCGAGCAGCCACCCTCGAGGCGACAGGTCGTCCCGTGCCAAGCGGCCGAAGCGCTTCACCGCGCGCACGTAGAGCCAGAGCAACGCGACGAAGCCGACGATGCCCGTCTCGAGCAGGGTCTTGAGCCACTGGTTGTCGAGGATCTGGGCGTTGTCCTTGCCGCGGTCGACGACGCGCGTGCCGAAGCCCTGTCCGAGCAGCGGCTGCGCCGACCACTCCTCGAGCGCGGGACCGAGGTCGGCGATCCGGCCGGAACCGCGGGTGCCCGCGCTCCGCTGCTGGTCCGCGATCAGGCCGCCCTCCGGGAAGAACGCGGACTTGATCGTCCCGAGCGTGCCGGGGAGCGCGAAGTGGATCACCGCCACCGCGGGGATCAGAACGGGCCAGAGCCGCTTCGTCTCGGTGGGGCGCAGCCAGAGGAAGACGGCCGCGACGACGATCAGCATCAGGATGCTCGTGCGCGAGACGGTCGCGAACGCTCCGAGCGCGAGCAGCCCGCCGGCGGCGTACCAGCGCAGGCGGCCGCTCGCCCGGGCGAGGTAGAGCGCCAGCGGCGCGAGCATCACGAGGGCGGCGCCGAGCGCGATCGGATGCTGAGCGGAGGCGGTGGCGCGGAGCCGTCCGCCGCGGGTCGCCTCGTCGGTCGGTCCTGCGAGCTCGAGGAACGGGATCACGCCGGAGAGGTGGTCGAAGACGTTGTAGCCGGTTCGTGTCTCGACGACGGCGAACGCGGCGACGACCGCTCCGGCGGACACGAAGGTCTTGACCAGGATCTCGACGACGCCGGCCCGCCGCGCGACGCTGACGACGAGGTAGAGGGTGATGAAGAAGCTGGCGAAGAACGTGAGCTTCTTCGTCACCTCGGCGTCGACGCCCAGGCCGGAGATCCGCCCGCTGTTGAGGAGGACGGAGCCGAGGCACGAGATCGCGATCAGGGCGAGCGGCCCTTCGAGCCCGGTACGCCTGATCTGGACGCGCTGGTCGATGAAGAGCGAAATCAGCCACGCGGCGGCGAGCATCGCGACGACGAGCCGGTACGGCTCCAGCTCGAAGGGCAGGTCGCCGGGCACCGTGTAGCGCCTGATCGGGATCAGCATGATCACGAGGATCAGCAGCGCCAGGAGCGTGTCCCAGCGGCTGAAGAAGCGATAGCCGGCCGTCCCGATCACGACGAGCGCCGCCAGCGGGGCGAGATGGGTGACCGGCGCCTCGGCGGCGACGCCGACGGCCACGAGCGCGAGCGTGCCGATCGAGGCGAACGCGAGCAGGATCGGGTCGAGCCGCGACGCGACCGGCGTCGGCGGAACGATCATGCTGCGCGGCGGTCGATGCCCTTGTCCGGAACCGTGCGAAGCCGCGGGCGAAGGTTCTCGAGCGCGAACATCAGCCCGAAGACGGCGCTCATCACGGCGATGAAGACGAGGATCGGCCGCGTCTTCTTGCGCGGCTCGAGCAGGACGGCGGGCAGAGGCTGGCGGACGACCTGGACGCGGACGCGCTTGTCGGCCGGAATGCCGCTCCGCACCTGCTCCCGCTGTATGAACGTCGTGAAGGCGCTGATGTGCGTCCCGACGAGCCGCACGGCCGCCTTCGGCGTCGCCGCGATCGCCGAGAAGGTGATCATCGGCAGCTGCGACCCGTCGGAGTTGTTCGTCGAGAAGACGGGGAACGTCTGCAGCTGGCCGTCGATCGGGCCCTTCTGCGCCATCAGCCGGAGGACGGGGTCGCTCGTGGCGAGCTGCATGTACAGGCCGGCGAGGGTCGTGAGCCGGCCCGGATCGACGGGATCGGCTGCTGCTCCGCCGTCGAGCCGCGGCTCTGACGCCACCTGGTCCGACACCGCGCCCCATGGGAAGCCGGTCGAGGTCACGAAGAGGGTCGCGAGGCTCTCCCACTGCTCCTGGTCGCGGTACGCCAGCGCGTAGCCGTCCTTGGTCTCCAGCCGCGCAAAGGAGAGCAGCGCGAGAACGGTCGCGGTGATCGCGCCGAGCACGAACAGCAGCCGGAACCGCCAGATCACCCGGAAGAGCAACGCCAGGTCCATCTCAGCCGGCGAGTGCGCGCAGGTACGCCACGGCGGCCTCGGTTCTGTTGGCGACGCCGAGCTTCTCGTACACCCCGGCGAGATGGAACTTCACCGCGTGGACCGACAGGTGCAGGCGCGACGCAATCTCGCCGTTGCTGAGCCCCTGCGCGGCCATCTCGAGCACCTCGAGCTGGCGCGAGGACAGCGAGCCGACGCGTGGAAGCGCTGCATCCCCGATCGGGGCGACGGTGGCGCGATCGATCATGCGACGAACTGTAGAAAGGCGCTCCGGCGGCGCCTACGGAACAGAGGGACAGCTTCGACCCGAAATCGCCTAGCCGCACGGCTAGTGCTGCGTGCAGGACGGCTTCGCCGCGGCGAAAATCGCACTTTCAAGCGCTATCGTCAGCCTCAGGTGACGGTGCTGGCGGTGATACCTGCTCACGGTCGCGTGCGGCGCGCCCGTCTCTTCGGCGCGCTCGAGCGCGCGCTGGACGTTCGCTTCGAAGGGCGTGCCGAGGGCGACCTCGAGGGCTGCGCCGGCGCGATCCTCCTCGAGGGCGGCCCACCGCCGCGAGGCATCCCCGCGCTCGTCTTCGGCGGTGTCGGAGCGGCATCCGGCGCGGTCCGGATCTCCCGGCTCGACCTCGTCGACACGCGCCTCCGCGGCGTCGTCGTCGACGAGCGCGACGCATCGCCCGCGCTCGACCCGGAGCCGGGCGCTGTGGTGCTCGCCGTGCGGGACGGACGGCCCGTGTGGGCCGCCGCGGACGGCGTCCAGTGGGCTGCCGCCACGCCGCGGGAGCTCGGAGCGAACGAGGTGCTGCTCGAGCGGCTCGAGGCCGGACAAGCGCTCGGGCTGCTTCCTCTCGTGCACTTCGTTCGCGGCATCTCGGGCGGCGCGCGCAGGCCGCCCCCGCTGCGCGCCACGTTCCTGTTCGACGACCCGAATCTGCACTGGCGGACATACGGCTTCGTGCGTTACGAACGCCTTGCTCGGCACGCGGACGAGCACGGCTATCACGCTGCGATGGCCATGGTTCCGATCGACGCGTGGTTCGCCCACCCCGCGACCGCACGCCTCTTCCTGCAGCGGTCCGAGCGCCTGTCGCTGCTGGTGCACGGCAACAACCACGTCAAGCGCGAGCTGGCCGCGCCGCGCGAGGGCGAGCTCGTCGTGCAGCTCGCGCAGGCGCTGCGCCGGGTTGCACGGTTCGAGCGCCGGACGGGCGTTTCCGTCGCCCGGGTGATGGCGCCTCCTCACGGGGCCGCCGGTGAGCCGGCGATGTCGGCGCTCCTGCGCACGGGCTTCGACGGGCTCTGCATCACGCGGCCGTATCCGTGGCTCGATCGTCCTCCGGCCGAGGCGGTGCTGGCGGGCTGGCGGCCTGCCGAGCTCGTCGCCGGGGGCTTCCCGGTGCTTCCGCGGCTGCCGATCCGCTCGGCCGCCCGGCACGTCGCGCTGCGCGCCTTCCTCGACCAGCCGCTGATCCTTTTCGGGCATCACGACGACCTCGCCGGCGGACTGGAGCCGCTCGCGGAGCTCGCGGCGGCGGTCAATGCGCTCGCCGACGTGCGCTGGATGCCCCTCGGCGAGATCGTGAGGACGAATGTTGACACGCGCACGGACGGGACGGCCATGGAGGTTCGGCTGCACACCCGGCGCGCCTCGGTGGACGTGCCGGAGGGCATCGACGAGCTACGGGTTCTCCTGCCGGTCGCACACGGGGACGTCGTCGACGAGCCGATCTCGATCGGGCCTGATCGACTCCTGCTCGGCGCGGCCGCGCGGGATGGCTGGCGCACGTTGTCGGTCGCCGCTCGTGCAGGTCCGCTCGAGATCGAGCTTGGGCGTTTCGACGCCCTCGATCCGTGGGCGGCGGCCCGAGCTCCCTGGCGTCCGACGGCGCGGGTGAGACGCACCCTGGCGGAGGGCCGCGACCGGCTGCTGCCTGTGGCGGCGGCCGTGCGGTCCGCCGCGTCGCGCCGCGGTTCGATCTAGCCGTTCGAACAGCCGAAGTCTGTCTGCGCGGCGGTTGGAGCCGGCCGCGAGCTCACGTACCGTGCGTCTGTGGCCCAGACTTCCGCAGCACCGCTCGAACGAGCCTCTCGCGGCGATCTCTCGAGCGCCGTCCGCGCCCGCGTCGCCTGCCTGCCGCCGCTGGCGACCAACCCGTACCAGCGCCTCCTCTACGGTGCGCTGGCACCGCTTGGCGTGGAGCTCGTCGGCGACGCGCGCCTGAAGCTCGGCTGGCTCGTCAGCTCGCGCCGAAGCGTCGACGTGCTCCACTTCCACTGGCCGGAGGGGTACTACCGGTTCCGGCACGGCCCGGCCTGTGTCCAGCGCGCGGCCTCCTGGCTCGACCTGGGCGCCTTCGCGCTGCGAGTGAGGGCGGCGAAGGCGCTCGGATTTCGCGTCGTGTGGACGGTGCATCAGGTTCGCCCACACGAGTCGCACGGGCGCATCGACGGCGTCGCGGCGAAGGTGCTCGCGCGGCTCGCGGACGAGCTCGTGGCGCACGACGAGCACACCGCCGCCGCCGTCGGTCGAGAGCTCGGCCGCGCCGCGACGGTGATCCCCCACGGCTCCTACGTCGACGTCTACGAGCCCGGGCCGGGGCGGCGGGCGGCCCGGGAACGACTCGGCCTCGGTGAGGACGACGTCGTTTTCCTCCTCTTCGGCCACCTGCGGGCCTACAAGGACGTCGACCTCGTCCTCGACGCATGGCTGGAAGCGGAGCTCGGCCCGCGCGCGCGGCTCCTGATCGTCGGCATGACGGATCTGGGGGCGCCGGTCGCGCGGATCCGCGCCGCAGCGGCAGCGGATCCCCGGATCGTCACCCTGCTCGAGTTCGTCCCGGACGAGCGGGTCGGCGAGATCTACTCCGCGGCCGATGTCGCACTCGTCGCCCGCGGCGACGGCGGCACCTCCGGCGCGCTCGTTCTGGCGCTCTCGCTGGGCGTCCCGGCGATCGTGAGCGCGCGGCCGGCCTACCTCGACCTGACGGTGGGCGACGACGCCGGTTGGTCGTTCAGTCCCGGCGATCCCTCCTCGCTCGCCGCCGCGCTCGAGCGGGCCGCCGGCGACCCGGAGGGGGTGCGGTCCCGCGCGGACGCTGCCCTCGGGGCGGCTGCACGCCTCGACTGGGGCCCGATCGCGGCCGAGACGGCCCGCATACTCTCGGCGTGACCGAGCGAACGGACGTCCTCCTGGTCTGCAACGCGGGCGGCCACCTCGCGCAGCTGGTCGCGCTCCAGGATGCGTGGGGGTCGCTGACACGGCTCTGGGTCGTCCCGGCCGCGGCGGATGCGCATGCGCTCCCCGCGGGAGACCGTGTCGTGCACGCGTTCCACCCGACCACTCGCAACCTCCCGAACCTCCTGCGGAACCTCCGGCTCGCCTGGACGACGATCGGCCGGACGCGGCCCCGGGTGCTCGTCACGACCGGAGCGGGAGTCGCCGTGCCGTTCGTCTGGATTGCGAGGCTGCGCGGAAGCAAGGTCGTCTGGATCGAGAGCTTCACGCGCATCGACGCCCCGTCGCTCTCCTGCCGCCTCGCCGCCCGGGCCTGCGACCGCGTCTACGTCCAGTGGCCCGAGCTCTGCGCGGCGGTGCCGAAGGCGCGCTACGTCGGGAGCGTGTTCGCGGACCCGTGATCCTCGTCACCGTCGGTACCAGCAGCACTCCGTTCGACCGGCTCGTCAACGCCGCGGGCAGCCTCGGCTCGGCCGAGCCCGTCGTCGTCCAGCACGGGGCGTCCGCGGTGCGCCCGCCTGCGGCGCGCTGCGTCGAGACGCTCCCCGCCGAGGAGCTCGCGTCGCTGATGGCGGAGGCGCGCGCGGTCGTCACCCACGCCGGCGTCGGCTCCGTGCTGACAGCGCTCTCTGCGGGCAGGAAGCCAGTCGTCGTGCCCCGCCTCGCCGCCGAGCGGGAGGCCGTCGACGACCATCAGCTCGAGCTCGGCCGCCGGCTCGAGCAGCTCGGCCTCGTGACGCTCGTCGAGGACGTCGCCGACCTCCCCGCGGCCGTCGCGACAGCCGCGGGAGGCGTCGAGCGGCCACGTGCGAAGGGGCTCGCCAAGGACCTGCGGGCGTATCTCGAGCGCTGCGTCGGCGCGGCAGCCGCTTCCAGCTCCGCGGGCGGCTAGCGACCGGATGGCGTCGGGTCTGGAGCTCGCCGAGCTGCGTTCGAAGGCGCTGCGCGGGATGGCCTGGAAGGCCACGTCGCGGATCTTCGCCCAGCTCGCCCGGATCGCTGTCGCGGTGGTGCTGGCGCGCCTGCTGACGCCGCACGACTACGGCCTGGCGGCGATGGTGCTCGCCTTCTCGAGCCTCGTTCTGATCTTCTCCGACCTGGCTCTCGGAGCCGCTCTGGTGCAGCGCAAGCACCTGACGGAAGAGGATCGGTCGACGGTCTTCTGGCTCGGCCTCGGCGCCGGCGTCACGTTCACGCTGATCGGCGTCGCGGCCTCCTGGCCCGTGGCGGCCTTCTACGGCGAGGCCGCGGTGCAGCCGCTCTTCGCCGCGCTCTCGCTCGGGTTCCTGGTCACCGCGCTCGGGACGACCCAGACGGCCCTCCTGACCCGCGAGATGAGCTTCCGCAGCCTCGAGCTGCGGGTGATGGCGGGTACGGCGGTCGGCGGCGCCGTCGGCATCGTCGTGGCGCTCCAGGGAGGCGGCGCGTGGGCGTTGATCGCGCAGCAGCTCGCGCACTCGGTCGTGGCGACGGCGCTCCTCTGGCGCTTCTCCGCGTGGAAGCCGCGATTCGTCTTCTCCGGCGCCAGCGTGCGCGCGTTCGGCGGCTTCAGCGCCAACGTGCTCGGAACCCGCGTCCTCTTCTATCTGAACCGCAACGCGGACAACATCCTGATCGGCCGCTTCGTCGGCACGAGCGCGCTCGGCGTCTACGCGCTCGCCTACAACGTGATGCTGATCCCGTTCAGCCGCCTCGCGGAGCCCGTGCAGGAGGTGCTCTTCCCGGTCTTCGCGCGCCTCCAGGACGACGCCCGGCGCGTCGCGGACGCCTGGATCCGGGTCAACCGCGTCATCGCCGCGATCTCGATCCCGGCGCTGCTCGGACTGGTCGCCGTCGCGCCGGACTTCGTCGCGGTCGTCCTCGGCGATCGCTGGAAGGCGGCCGGGCCGGTGATTCAGATCCTCGCCTGGGTTGGGCTGATGCAGTCGCTGCAGCGACTGAACTCGAGCATCCTCGAGGCGCGGAACCGCACGTCCTGGCTGCTCGGCTACTCGGTCGTCGTGCTCGTGTCGAGCCTGCTCGCATTCGTGATCGGCCTGCAGTGGGGCATCCTCGGCGTCGCGACCGCCTACGCGGTCTCGAGCACCTTCGTCGAGCCGTTCTACACCTGGCTGACGGCGCGTGCGCTCGAGGTGCCGGTGCTCTCGTTCTTCCGCGCGCTCACGGGCGTCGCCCTGGCGGGCCTCGTGATGGTCGGCGTCGTCGCCGCGGCGAGGCACGTGCTGCTGGAGGAGACGACGCTCGGCCCCGTCGCTCGGCTCGCGCTCCTGATCCCCCTCGGCGCCCTCGTCTACGTCCCGCTCTGCGCCTGGCGGGCTCCGGAGGTCGTGCGCGACCTGCGCAGCCTGCGCCGGCGCCCGCCCGCGGCCGGGCAGGTGCCGACGCAGCTCTCGTAGGCCGCTAGAGCGCCGCCGCCGCGGACGGCCAGTCGGCCAGCTGCGGCTCCCGCAGCGAGCGGTGCCACGCGATCGTCGCCTCGAGCCCCTTCTGGAACGAGACCTGCGCCTCGAAGCCGAGGAGCCGCTCCGCCTTGGACGTGTCGGGAACGCGCTCGCGGACGTCCTGGTAGTTCCCTGGCAGCGACTCGTACGGGACGAACTTTGCCCGTAGCGGCGAGTTGATCCCGATGCCGCGCTGCACGAGCTCGGCGAGCTCGAGGATCGTGATCGACTCGACGCGCCCCACGTTGACGATCTCGCCGCGCGCCTCAGGCGTCTCCAGCGCCTTGACGAAGCCCTCGGCCGTGTCGGTGACGTAGGTGAAGCAGCGGCTCTGGAGCCCGTCGCCGTGGATCTCCATCAGCTCTCCGTCGAGGAGCGCCTCCGGGAAGGTCACCACCGGCCCGCCCCACCAGCTGAGGTGGTTGCGGGGCCCGTAGGCGTTGAAGAGTCGCAGGATAGTCACGCGCAGACCCTTCTCCTCGGCGAGAGCCAGGGCCAGGTGCTCGTCGTAGAGCTTCGAGACGGCGTAGCCCCAGCGGCGCGTCGTCGAGGGGCCGAGCGTGACCGGCCCGTCCTCGGCGAACGGAGGCTCGGCGGTGCCGTAGACGTCGGACGTCGACGTGATGATCAGGTCTGCGTCCAGCTCGATCGCGACGTCGCAGGCGGCGTGGGAGCCGGCGACGTTGACCTCGAGCGTCGAGAGCGCGCTCTCGTACCGCGGGATCTTCTTGGCCGCGAGGTGCATGATCGCGCCGCAGCCGGCGAAGATCTCCCGGAGCGCCTGTCGGTCGGTGCAGTCCGCGACCTCGAAGCCGAATTTGGGATGCGCCGCGAAGGTCTCGAGGTTCTGCACCGATCCGTACGACATGTCGTCGAGACCGACGACCTCGTACCCCTTTGCGAGTAGGCGCTCGCACACGTGGGAGCCGATGAACCCCGCCGCCCCCGTCACACCAACCTTCATTGTTCTCTCCTCTTGGTCCAGACATCCAGGGTTCGCGGCTGGGCGCCGCCGGTCCGCAACGTCGCGCGACGGTCGAAGCCGTCGGCGATCCAGGCAGCGAGCGTCTGGTCGAACGTCTCGCCGAATCGTCCGTGGCCGTACCCGGGCCACTCGCGGTTGTCGATGATGATCGTCCCCACGTTCGATGCCTCGAGGCGCTCGATCGCGGCG
>JANPKC010000257.1:0-3647 GCA_031425855.1 Actinomycetes bacterium
CGCCGTGACATCCCGATCTACCTCGCCGCGCTCGGCCCGAAGAACGTCGCGCTCGCCGCGGAGATCGCCGACGGCTGGCTGCCGATCTTCTTCTCCCCCTACCGCTTCCGCGAGATCCACGGCCCCTCGCTCGCGAATGCGCCCGACGGCTTCCAGATCGCGCCGATGTGCCCCGTGCTCGTGGGCGACGACGTCCAGCAGTGCCGGGACATGCTCAAGCCGATGCTGGCGCTCTACATCGGCGGCATGGGCGCGAAAGGGAAGAACTTCTACAACTCGCTCGCACAGCGCTACGGCTACGAGGAGGCAGCGGGGAAGATCCAGGAGCTCTACCTCTCCGGGATGAAGGGCGAGGCGGCGATGACCGTCCCGGACGAGCTCGTCGACGAGATCGCGCTCGTCGGCCCGAAGGAGCGGATCGCCGAACGCCTCGAGGCGTGGCGGGAGGCGGGCGTCTCGACGATCGTGATCCAGGCGCGCCAGCAAGAGGCGCTCGGCGTGATGGCCGAGCTGCTCCTGTGAGAGAGGCGTTCGCCGCCGCGCTCGGCGCCCCGGTCGAGCGGGCCGTGCTGCTGGCCGGCGGCGCCTCGAAGGAGGCCTGGGCGGTCGACTCGGACGGACGGGAGCTGCTGATCCGCCGCGCCGCCGGCGGCGTCATCCACCAGGCGACGCTTTCGCTCGAGCACGAGTTCGAGGTGCTGCGCGCCGCGCACGAGGCGGGCGTGAAGGTACCCGAGCCGATCGCATACCTCGGCGACATCGAGGGCCGCGAGGCGTTCGTGATGCAACGCGTCCACGGCGAGACGATCGGCCGCCGGATCGTCAAGAGCCCACCTCCCGGCCTCGACGTCCAGCTCGCCGAGGAGCTGGCGAAGATCCACGCGATCCCGCCGAGCCGCCTCCCCTTCCTCGAGACGGGCGACCAGGTCGCGCGCTTCTACGAGGAGCTCGACTCGGTCGGCGAGCCGCATCCCGCGATCGAGCTCGGGCTGCACTGGGTGAAGGAACGGCTGCCGACGAGCCGCGAGCCCGTGGTCGTCCACGGCGACTGGCGGATCGGGAACATCGCGGTCGACGAGAGCGGGATCGTCGCCGTGCTCGACTGGGAGTTCGCGCACCTCGCGGACCCGGTCGAGGACCTCGCCTGGCCGCTCGTCCGCGCCTGGCGGTTCGGAGCCGACGAGAAGCACCTCGGCGGCGTCGGCGACCTCGACCGCTATCTCGACCGCTACGCCGAGCTGACCGGCCTCGCGGTGACGCGCGAGGAGCTGCTCGTGTGGGAGGTCTTCGGCAACGTCAAGTGGGCGACGGGCTGCCTGACCCAGTCGCGGCGCCACTTCAACGGGCAGGAGCGGAGCGTCGAGCTGGCGGTTCTCGGCCGTCTCGCCGCCGAGATGGAGTACGAGCTGCTCGACCTGATCCAGCATGCAGCATGACCGGCCCACACCACAGGAGCTCGCCGAGGCGGTGCGCGAGTTCCTGCAGGAGGAGATCCTGCCGGTCCTCGACGACCACCGGCTGAAGTTCCGGACGCTCGTCGCGATCAACGGCCTCGGGATCGCGGAGCGCGAGCTGTGGGCGACGAGCGCGCCGCGTGAGGACGACTGGGAGCTGGCACGGCGGATCCGCGCCGGGGACGTCCCGGAGAACGCGGTCGAGTTGCTGAAGGAGCAGGTGGCGCAGAAGCTGCGCGTGTCGAACCCGCGCGCGCTGGCGAAGTACGAGAAGTGAGGCGGCGGCTCTACCTGATGCGGCACGGCGACGTCTCGTACGTCGACGAGGCCGGCGCGCCGGTACGGCCGGAGGACGTGCCGCTCACCCCTCGCGGCCGGGAGCAGGCCGCCGCCGCCCGCGACGCGCTCGCGAACGTCGAGCTCGACCTCGTCCTCGCCAGCGACCTGCCGCGCACGCTCGAGACCGCCGAGATCGTCGCCCCCGGGAGGCACGTCGAGCTCTGGCCCGAGCTGTCCGAGTGGCGCGGCGGCCGCCTCGACGCGATCCCGCCGGACGAGCTCGAGGCGGCATTCGTCGGCGCGTTGCAGGTGCGGGACGAGGCGCAGCGATTCCTCGGCGGCGAGTCGCTCGGGGAGGCGCTCGACCGGGTTCACCCTGCGCTCGAGCGGTTGCTCGCGCGCGAGTGGCACACCGCGCTCGCCGTCCTCCACGGCGGGGTCAACCGGATCGTCATCTCCTACGCGCTCTCCGGCGACAGGACGTACTTCGGCACGTTCGAGCAGGCGCCGGCGTGCATCAATGTCCTCGACCTCGGCGACGACGGCTGGATCGTGCGGACGGTCAACTACGTCCCCTACGACCCGCTCCACCCCGCCCGCACGACGACGATGGAGCACCTCTGGGAGCAGCTCCGGCCGTTCCTAGACGAGCGCGCGTAGCACCTCGATCTCGTCGGGGTCGGCCTCGAGGTAGGCGCCGCGAATCACCGCCCACTTCCGCATCCGCTCCTGATCGAGCCCCGCCGCGGCGAAGGCGGCAAGCCGGTGCTCGGTCACGTCGCGACGCATCCGGTACGGCAGCGGGTTCCAGAGGAACGACGGCACGTCGTACTCCGGCTCTCCGAGCATGGGCTTCGGGTCGATCGCGAGGAAGCCGCGCGACGAGCGAAGGATGTTGTGGTGGTGGAGGTCCCCGTGGACGAGGGTGCCGTCGCGCTTCTCGAGCGCGTCGTACAGCTCGGCAGCGAGTTCCGCGAGCGGGTGCTCGCGCGCAGACTCGAGCCAGCGCGGCACGTGATCGTGCACCGAACGGAAGGGGGACAGTCCCGGGGACTGTCCCCCTTTCCACAGGCGCGCACCAGTCGCGACGGCGATGGCCGTCGCCTCGCGTTCGGGGAGCGCGGACAGATCGTCCCCCGGCAATGCTCGCTCCACCAGCAGCGCGCGCCGCTCGCGGTGGTGCCGCAGCAGGCGGACGGCGCCGTGGCCGCCCCAGAGCTGGAGCGCGTCCGCCTCCTCGTCGGCCTCGTCGTCCTCGGACGGCGTCACCTTCAAGACCGCATCCTCGCCGGCGCCCGCGACGAACGAGTAGCGCGCGAGCGCGAACGGCGGCTCGAGCCGGACGCCCCACTCCGCGGCGGCCTCGAGCGCGATCAGCTCGAGCGGCGCGAGGTCGGGGCGGTCGTCGCTCAGTTGAGGCGTTCGACGACCATCGCCATCCCCTGGCCGCCGCCGACGCACATCGTCTCGAGCCCGATCGTGCCGTCGACCGCGTCGAGGCCGTTCAGCAGCGTGCACATGATCCGCGCGCCGGTCATCCCGTACGGGTGGCCGAGCGCGATCGCGCCGCCGTGCGGGTTCAGCTTCTCGCCGAACGGGTCGACGCCGAGCTCGCGGCAGACCGGGATCACCTGGGCAGCGAACGCCTCGTTCAGCTCCATCACGTCGACGTCGTCGATCGTCATCCCGGCGCGGTCGAGCGCGACCTTGACCGCGTCGATCGGGCCGACGCCCATGATCTCCGGGTCGACGCCCGTCACCGACGACGCGATGATCCGCGCCCGCGGCTTCAGGCCGAGCTCGGCCGCCCGCTCGTCGGACATGATCACGAGCGCGGCGGCGCCGTCGTTCAGCGGGCAGGAGTTCCCGGCGGTGACCTTGCCATCGTCGCGGAAGACAGGTGCGAGCTCCTGC
>JANPKC010000258.1:0-5531 GCA_031425855.1 Actinomycetes bacterium
CGCCGTCCGGATCGCCTCGATCTGGGCGGGCGTCGTCCCGCAGCAACCGCCGATGATCCCGGCGCCGAGCCGTCGCGCCTGCGCGGCGAACTCGGCGAAGTAGTCGGGCGTTGCGTGCGGGAAGACGACGCGGTGACCGGCGAGGCTGGCGAGGCCGACGTTCGGCAGGGCGGCGAGCACGAGGCCCTCGCGCTGCATCGAGGCGAGCGCGTTCAAGGCCGCGGCGGGGCCGGCGCTGTGGTTGGCGCCGGCGGCGGCGACGTCGAGCGCCGCGAGACGCTCGGCCGCGCTCTCGGCGGACACGCCGCCGAGTGTCTGCCCGTCGGCGTCGAAGGTCATCAGGGCGACGATCGGGAGCGACGAGACCGCGCGGACGGCGTCGATCGCGGCGACGAGCTCCTCGAGGTCGAAGAACGTCTCCAGCATGAGCAGGTCGACGCCTCGCCCTTCCAGGATCTCGGCCTGCTCGCGGAAGTGCTGGCTCTGCTCGGCCGGGTCGAAGCGCTCGACGTCGCCGATCGGGCCGATCGAGCCGCCGATGTAGACGTCCGCGCCCGCGACCTCCCGCGCCTCGCGCGCCAGGCGCACGGCCGTCGAGTTGATCCGCTCGAACTCGTCCTCGAGATAGTGCGAGGCGAGCTTGCGCCGGTTGGCGCCGAACGTGTTCGTCTCGATCAGCTCGGCGCCGGCGCGGATGAAGCTCGCATGCAGCGCGACGACGCTCTCCGGGGCGCGCAGGTTCGCCTCCTCGGGGCAGCGCAGGCGCGGCACGGCGCCCGAGATCAGCGCGCCCATGCCTCCGTCCGCCACGATCGGCGGCCCCGAGCGGAGGCGTTCCTCGAACCGGCTCGACATAGCGGGCCACTGTAGTGAAGTAGAGACGGTGAACCCCGTTCGAGGGACGAGTCAACTCCTGAAGGGTGATTCCCGGGCCGGGGCTCTCGGCGCATAGTGGGGACATCTTCTGAGCGCACTGATGTGGCGAGTGCAGATCAGGAGGGCAGTCCGGCTTCCGACCAAGACTGGAAGCCATTAGGAGGGAGCCTGGCGGCGGCCCCCTCCTTCCCCCAAGAAGGAGCCCTCTGGCGGCGGAGGGCTCCTTCGCTTTTCGGGGTCAAGTTCCGGCGGCTGGTTGCCGATGAAGACGACGGCTCTCCGAGTCCGAGGGACTGACGGCAATCATCCTGCGGCGAGGTGAGTTCGAAGCGGCGGGCTTCCGGGCCCGCCGTTTCTCTCGTTCTAGGCGTCCTCGTGGACGACGCGGCCTTCCATCCCACCCGCGATCGTGACCACCTGGCCGGTGATGTGACCCGAGAGCTCGTCGGAGGCGAGCACGACGACCTGGCGGGCGACGTCGTCCGGCTGCGCGACCTTCCGGAGCGCCATCGTCCGCGAGACGCGCCGCACGGCGGCCGGATCGACGTGGCCGCGGGTCATCGGGCTCTCGGTCCAGCCCGGGGCGACGGCGTTCACCCGAGCGGACGGTGCGACCCGGACGGCCTCGTTCTTGAGGCTGAGCAGAAGGCCGCCGAGCACGGCCGACTTGGCGGCGGCGTAGTCGGCGTGGCCCGCCTCGCCGACGATCCCGGCGGTCGAGCCGACGAGCACGAGCGAGCCGTGGCCGTTGCGCTCCACCTCGCGGAGGAAGCCGCGGGCGGTGAGGAACGTCGAGGTCAGGTTCTGGCGCAGGGTCTGCTCCCAGCGCTCGAGCGACAGCTTCCAGACGGGAACGTCCTCGGAGGGCCAGACGCCTGCGACCGCCGCGCAGACGTCGATTCGCCCCAGCGCGGCGCGCGTCTCCTCGAACAGCCGGTCGACCTCGTGCTCGTCGGTCATGTCCGCCTGGACGACCGGAGCGCCGCCGAGCGACGCCGCGACGTCGCGCGCCCGCTCCTCGCCGCGGTGGTAGTGGACCGCGACGCGTGCGCCCTCGGCGGCGAACGCGCGCGCACACGCGGCGCCGATCCCGCCGGACGCGCCGGTGACGAGGACGCACTTTCCCGAGAGGCCGGTCTCCACGAGCGCTTAGGCTAAAGGAGCTTCCAACACACCGACACACTGAGTCGCCGCGCCGCGTCGGGCGGCGCGATGCGGTGTCCTCGGTCGCGTCGACATGTCGGCATATCGACGCGCCCTGCGTCCTTGCCTCGCGCCGCCCGACGCACCCCGGTGACGAGGCGCCGATGTGTTAGAAGCTCCCGCATGCGCGTCCACATCATCAGCGACATGGAAGGCGTCTCCGGGATCGTCAAGCCCGAGCAGACGAGCGGCGGCGACCCGATGTACGAGGAGGGCCGCAAGCTCTACACCGAGGAGATCAACGCCGCGGTGCGGGGCGCGAAGGCGGGCGGCGCGACCGAGATCGTCGTCATGGACTGCCACGGCGCCGGCGGCGGCTGGACGTTCAACTCGCTCGTGCCGGAGCTCTTGCACGAGGACTGCGAGTGGGTCGTGCAGGAGGAGTGGACGGGCTACACGGAGCTCCTCGAGCAGGGCTGTGACGCCGCGCTCTTCGTCGGCATGCACGCGATGGCCGGGACGCAGGACGGGAACATGAACCACACCGTCTCGGGCCGCGACTACCAGCGCCTCTGGTTCAACGGCGCCGAGGTGGGTGAGACCGGGATCAACGCCGCGCTTTGCGGCACGTGGGGCTGCCCCGTGCTTCTCGTCACGGGCGACGAGGCCTCCTGCCGCGAGGGCAAGGCGCTGCTCGGCGACGGGCTGACGACGGTCGCCGTGAAGCGCGCGTTCGGCTCGGGGGCGGCGAGGATGATCCCGCCGGTGCGGGCCCGGAGGATGATCGAGGAGGGTGCGAAGCAGGCGCTCGCCGACCTGAAGGCCGTCCCGCCCTACGACCCGGGCACCCCTTGCGAGATCAAGGTCGAGTTCAAGCGCACCCAGCCGGCCGACCGGCTCCGCTTCCACCCCGGCGTCGAGCGCCTCGACGGCCGCACGATTCGCGCCGAGGCGCCCACCTGGTGGGACGCCTGGAAGCTCTTCTTCTTCGAGACCTAGCGGCCCCTGGCCGGCTGCGCCTCCCGGCCGGCGGAGCCGGCCTCCGGCGCCGCCTCGCGTCGCTCGCGGTGCTCCAGCCGGCGGCCCGTACGCCCGTACTGTTCCGCCGATCCGCGCCGCGAGCGACGCGCCAGGAACCGCTAGGAGACCTAGGCCTGCTCCGACGGCTCGACGACGCCGAGCTCCTCCACGAGGGTGAAGAACGCGCGTGCGAACGGTGAGCCCGCGGTTCGCGATCGGACGAAGTCCCAGTCGATCTGCTCGCGCAGCGAGCGGGCGAGCTCGAGCACGGAGGAGAGATCGGGCTCCTGCTCGTTCAGCGCGAGCAGCTTCGTCGTCAGCACGTCGGCGAGCGACGCGACCGGCAGCCGCTGGGCCGCGACCTCCATCTCCTCGACCCGCTCGAAGTAGCCGTCGTCGACCTCGCCGCCGGCCGGCTGGTGGATCAGGTCGATCAGCGTGTCCCCGTCCCAGGCCTTCAGCAGCCAGCCCTCGGGCGGCCGGTCGGCCTTCATCCCGGCGGCGACGAGAGCCTCGAGGGCGCGCTCGGCGTCCCCGGGGCGGACGAAGAAGTCGACGTCGTGCTCGGTCGGCGGGCCGCCACGGGCCCAGGCCGCGAGCCCGCCGCCGAGCATGTACGGCACCTCGGCGTCGCGCAGCGCGGCCGCCGCGCGCTTCATCGACTCGATCAGCTCGGGGAAGTTCTCGGAAGGTGTGTAGGCCATCGTCCGGCGGCTCTACCCGCTGTTCCCGTTTGTGAAAGCCCCCCGCCGTGAACATGCCGCTCGATGGCCGAGACGATCCGCGTCGCCGCAGCCGGCGACATCCATTGCGCCGAGCCGCTGCGCGAGCGCATCGCCCGCGCCTTCGCCGGCCTCGAGGGGCAGGTGGACGTCGTCCTGCTCGCCGGCGACCTGACGACGCACGGCGAGCCGGAGGAGGCGGCGGTGCTCGCCGACGCCTGCCGTGACCTCGATCTGCCCGTCTACGCCGTGCTCGGCAACCACGACTTCCACGCGAACCGCGCCGACGAGGTGGTCGCCGTGCTGGAGGACGCGGGTATCCACGTGCTCCAGCGTGACTTCGCCGTGCACGAGGTCGGCGGTCTCGAGCTCGGGATCGTCGGCGGCAAGGGCTTCGTCGGCGGCTTCCCCGGCGCCGAGTTGCCCGACTTCGGCGAGCCGCTGCTGCGGGAGGTCTACGCCGAGACGACACGCGAGGTCGAGGCGATCGAGGCCGGGCTCGAACAGGTGTCGGGCTGCCACCGCCGCGTCGTCCTGCTCCACTACGCGCCGATCCCGGAGACGCTCGTCGGCGAGCCCGAGACGATCTGGGCCTTCCTCGGCTCCTTTCGCCTCGCGCAGCCGATCGGCGCCCACCGCCCCGACCTCGTTCTCCACGGCCATGCCCACCGAGGCTCGTTCGCGGGCGAGCTCGGGCCGGTGCCGGTGCGCAACGTCGCCGTGCACGTGATCGGCAAGGACTTCGAGCTCTTCGAGCTCTAGACGGGTCGGTCGCGCGTCTCGTTTGACATGACACCGGCGAAAAGGTGAGATTCCGGCAATGCGGCACACGTTCGTGGTCGCCGAGGAGGACGTCGAAGGACGCCGGGTCGAGGGAGACACCGCCCTCGAGAAGGTCGTCCTGGGCGCCCACACCGGCTCGCAGCTGCTCGAGCAGCACGTCACCCGCTACGCGCCCGGGCGCTCGCTGCCACGCCGCGAGGAGGGTCGGGACGAGCTCCTCTTCGTCGCCGCGGGCACCGGGACGCTCGAGCTCGAGGGCGAGCCGTACGACCTCGAGCCGGACACCGCCGCCTACGTCCGCTCCGGCGAGGAGTACACGATCGAGAACGAGGGCCCGGACGAGCTGCTGATCGTCTCGACAACGGTCCCGATCGAGCAGGTCTACCGCTCCCCGCGCGAGGTGATCGTGCGCTTCGCCGACCAGCCGGAGCTGCGGGCCGACGCGAAGCGGACGTTCCGGTACCTCGTCAACCAGGACGCGGGGTGCATGGACGCGACGCAGTTCGTCGGGATCGTCGAGCCGTGCCGGGCGCCGGATCACAGCCACAGCTACGACGAGCTCGGCTACATCGTCGAGGGCGAGGGCTTCGCGCACATCGGGCCCGACTCGATCCCGCTCAGGGCAGGCTCCTGCTTCCATCTCCCGCCCGAGCAGGTGCACTGCATCGAGAACACCGGACCGGGCGTGATGCGGATCCTGGGCGTCTTCCACCCGTCGGGCGATCCGGCCTCGCGGGCGTACGAGGACAACTCGGAACTGCTTTCCACGTCATAGTCGTTGCCAACAACAGGAGGGCATGGAATGCACGGTAGGAAACGCAAGGGAGTGGCCGCACTCGCGCTGCTCGCCATCGCGTCGCTCGCGGTTGCCGCCTCGGCGCTCGCGCGGGTCGACGCTCCGGCCGCCACGGCGGCGCCCAGCGCCGGGTGCGACAGCCCGAAGATCGGGTTCCAGGGCCCGATCACCGGCGACGCGGCCTTCATCGG
>JANPKC010000259.1:0-5602 GCA_031425855.1 Actinomycetes bacterium
GCGGCGGGGTCGAGTCGCCCGGGGGTGAGTCGACGATGCCGATCGGGCGCTCGAGGTCCGACTGGAGCTCCTGCGCCGAGACGGCCCGGTTGTAGACGCGCACCTCGTCGATCGATCCGCTGAACCACTCCTTCCAGACCCTGTTCCCACCGATCTGGAGCGGGCCGCTCGAGGTCTGGATCGATCCGCGCGCGGGGATGCTCGTCACGAGCGCGGCATTCCGGTAGAGCCGGATCGTCGACCCGTCGAACGTCGCCGCGACGTGCGACCACGTTCCCGCGCCGGTGACCGTCTTCGTCCGGGCATAGCGGTCGGTGCCGGCCGTGTAGACGTGGGCGCTCGGGCCGTAGCCGCCCGTGTGCGAGTAGAGGGCGTAGGCCAGGTGGCCGGACTGCTCCTTGAGCACGGTCGTGCGCCAGGAGCCGGACTGCGCCGCCGGCTTGACCCAGGCCTCGAGGGTCATCCCCGAGGTCAGGTCGAGCGACGCGGAGTCGGCGACGGTGACGAGGTCGTCGACCCCGTCGAAAACGAGCGCGCCGCCGTAGCGGCCCGACCTCGAGCGCGTTGCGCCCGAGATCGTGCCGGCGTTGCCGTTGCCAGAGACGTCGGCGACGGTCGAGCCGGATTGTTCGTCGAAGCTGTACGCGGCCACCAGGCCGGACGAGGTCGCGCTGGTCGCGCCGGGCGCCGAAGCGCCGGCGAGGAAGACGGCAAGCACGATCAGGCTGGCAGTGGCGAACGTGCGGCAAAGGGTGTTGACGGCAGCACCCTGCATAGAAACCTCCAGGACATCGAGGTCACGGCGGCCGCAAGGTCCACGCCGTGCCCGGTTTGACTTTCACCTTTCGACCGAGCCCCCAGGCCCGGCCAGGATCTCGTCCGATCAGGCGACCAGACGAGACTCGTTCAAATGCACATCGGTATCTCTTTCGAGCGAGTGCTTTTCAAACATACCGACGATGTGTTGAGAAACGCGGCAGTACCCGTTTTGGTTACGGAAGCGGGCGCCCGCGTGAACTCGGGCGTGCCCTGGTGCCCCGCAACTCGTTGTGCCTCAGCCGATCTCATCGGCTCCTGCGTCGACCGTGCCCTGCGGTCGCCCTTGCCCCTCTGCGTCGGTGGTCGGATGGCTGGTCGGATTCCCCCGGCCGCGTGCGCAGGTGTCACTGCTCGCCAGCCGGAAGTCGAGCGCTGAGCTGTTGACGTAGGCGGGCGAGCACTGCACTGCACCCGTTCCGCACGTTGCCGAGCCGGGGCGGAAGACGTTGTAGCGCCAGATCGCATCGCTCTCGCAGCCGACGCTGATGATGTTCCCCTCGACGAGGGAGCCCGGATCCCCTGCCGACGTTACGCAGTCGAACGAGGAGGACTCGTTGACGACCGTGTTGTAGCGGATCACCATCCCGCTGCAGCGATCGGGCGCGGTGCCGATGTTGATCGCCTCGCTCCCGTCGAGGACCGAGCCGAAGTAGTTGTTCTCGATCGTGATGTTGGCGAGCGGTTGGCTGCTGCTCGCAGGGCGCGCGATCAACCCGGTCGTGGGGCAATTGACCAGCTTCGAGTTCTTGATCACGTGGTTCGTGCCGGAGTAGATCTGGATGCAGTCGGTGTGCCGGTCGCAGCCGATCCGGCGGATGTCGTGGACGAGGACGCCGTCCATGACGATCCCGTCGGCGCCGCGGGAGTTGTCGCTCCAGAACTTGATCCCGTCCTCGGGCATCCCGGCGTCGCAGCCGTTGAAGCCGCCGATCGAGCCGCCGATCACGTTGACGTTGTCGGCCCGCAGGAAGAGCGAGCGGGCGGTGATGTTGCGGAGCGTCACGTCACGGGTGTCGATCGGGCTCGAGTCGACGTCTGCGCCGCCCGTCGCGGTCATGTCGCGCACCTCGAGGTGGCTGCCGGAGATGTCGAGGTAGCCGAGCGTCACCGACGCTCCCGGGGCCGGCCGGAAGAGCACGTCCGCCGCGGACGTCTTCGATGCGTCCTTGCCGATCGACTGGGTGCCGTAGCTGCCTCCCGCGACCTCGACCACCCAGCCGGGCTGGGCGAGCTTGTAGGCGCGGTCGAAGCTGCCGCACGGAGCGGTGACGGTGCACGCGGTGGAGGTCGATGCGCCCGCCGCGACGTAGAGGTTCGCCGTCCCCGAGCCCGGTGGGGGCGCGGGGCACGCCGTGGTGGCGCCGCTCACGCTGGTGCGGGTGCTGCGATTGCCCGCGGCGTCGTAGGCGTCGACGCCCAACGTGTAGCTCGTACCGCAGGCGAGGCCGGTGAACGAGTACGTGCGCGCCGTGCCGGAGCCGACGAGCACGCTGTTGCGATAGATCCCGTAGCCGGTGACGGCCACGTTGTCGGTCGACGCGTTCCAGGCGATCGCGAGCGTCGTCTCGCCGGCGGCGGAGATCGCAAGGCCGCCCGGCGCCGAGGGGGCGGTCGTGTCCCCTCCCGGAGCGCAGGCGCTCGTCGCGGCGCTGATCGTCGCCCGCGCCGAGCGGTTGCCGGCGGCGTCGACGGCGTCGACGCCGAGCGTCTGGGTCGACCCACACGGCAGGCCGCCGAAGACGTACGTCGTCAGGGACGTCGTCGCGACGCGGAGCGAGCCGACGTAGAGGCCGTAGCCGGCGACGCCGACCGCGTCGGTCGAGGCAGTCCAGCGGACGGAGATCGACGTCGCCGTCGAGGAGCTCCGCGCGAATCCACCGGGCGTCGAGGGCGGAGTCACGTCCGCGCTGCTGCCGCCGCCTCCTCCGCCCCCGCCGGAGCAGGGCGCGGCGCGCACGGTCAGCGTGGCGCGGCCCGAGCGCGCACCCGAGGCGTCGACGGCGTCCACCGAGGCCTCGAAGGTTGCGGCGCAGGTGAGGCCGGTGAAGCGCCACGTCGTCGAGGCGGTCGTGCCGACGAGCTGCCCGTCGCGGTAGACGCCGTACTGCGCCCCGGCCGTGCCGTTCGCCTGCCAGGAGACGTCGACCGAGGACGTCGTGGTCGCCGCCTGCGCGAGCCCCGTCGGTGCGGACGGCGCAGCGGCCGGCGGCTCGTCGGCGAGGACGGTCCGCTCGCCGATCAGGCTCAGCACCTGGAGACCCTGGGCGCTGGAGGCCCGGCCGGAGAGCGCGAGGTCGAGGCGCGGCTCCTTCCGGACGCGAGCGAGCGCCCGGCGCCACACGTCGGCTCGCACCTGCCGGGGCACCGCGACGACGCCGAGGAGGCGACCTCGTGACGGAAGCTTGACGTCCAGGAGCTGGCCGGCGCCCGCGAGGTGCACGACGACGACCTCGACGCCGCGGGCGCGCGAGAGCGAGAGGGTGCGCGCGAGCAGCGGAGCGTGGACGGCGCAGGCTGCGCTGCCGAGCCGCCGCGTGGCTGCACAGGACGCGGACGGCGTGCGGCCCGGGCGTGAGGCGACGAGCAGGCGCACGCCCGCGGCGGCAGCCGCCCTCCGGACCTGACGAGCGTCCTTCGCGCTCAGCGAGCGTGCGTCGACGACGACCGTGTTGACGCCGCGGCGCTTGAGGGCGCGCAGCGCGGCGGCATCGAGCGATCCCAGAGACCGTGCGGCGGGCTCGACGCCCCAGACGGCGGCCGGGAGGCGTGGCTGCGCGGGAGCAGTGGGTGCGGCGGACGCGATCGTTGAGAATGCGGCGACGGACGCAAGAACGGCGAATGCGACTCGTCCAAAGCGGGCTGGCGGCTCCCACATTGGCTCTGCGACTCCTATGACCCCATAGGTTGGCGGCGTGCAGAGGTTCTTCTCGGGGTTTGAGCGGGGCTGCCGCACCCCTCGAAAGGGGGATCGGACGGGCGGGCCACCCCGGATGGGGGACTGCTAGGCTCGCCCGCGTGGCCGGCGTCGACGTCGTGGTCGTCTCCTACAACAGCCGCGACACGCTGCGTGCCTGCGTCGAGCCTCTGGCGGGAGCCGCGAACGTGAATGTCGTCGTCGTCGACAACGCGTCGCCGGAGCCGAGCCTGGACGTGCTCTCCGACTTGCCGGTCGAGACCGTCCAGCTCTCCGAGAACGCGGGCTTCGGCGCCGGCTGCAACGTCGGCTGGCGTCAGGGGCGGGCTCCGGCCGTGCTCTTCCTCAATCCCGATGCGCGGCTCGGCGAGCCCGCCCTGGAGCGGCTGCTCGATGCCCTGGCGGACGAAGGCGTCGGCATCGCCGGCCCGCGGATCCTGAACGAGGACGGCGGGCTCGACTACTCGCAGCGGCGTTTCCCGCGGCTGCGCTCGACCTTCGCCCAGGCTCTCTTCCTCCATCGCCTGTTCCCCGCCGCCCGCTGGACGGACGAGATCGTGCGCGACCGGGCCGCGTACGAGCGCGCGGGCCCCGCGGAGTGGCTCTCGGGCGCCTGTCTGCTGGTTCGCCGGCCGCTGCTCGAGCAGCTCGGCGGGTTCGACGAGGGCTTCTTCATGTACTGCGAGGACAAGGATCTCTGCCGGCGCGCGCGCGACGCCGGCTTCGGCGTCCGCTTCGAGCCCGAGGCGACGGTCGAGCACGTCGGCGGCGCCTCCGCGCCGAGGGCGTCGCTGCTGCCCGTGCTCGCAGCGAGCCGGATCCGCTACGCGCGGAAGCACAGCGGCCCGGTCGCCGCCTTCGCCGAGCGGCTCGGTGTCGCCCTGGGCTCGCTGACGCATCTCGCCGTGCCCCGGAAAGCAGCCGCGGTCCGCAGGGGCCATCTGCGTGCGCTCGCGCGGGCACTCCGCGCGTAGCTGCCGATCGGCTCTGCGCTAGCGTGACACGTATGCGGTACGCGCTCGTGACGCCCGCCCGGGACGAGGTGGAGAATCTGCGCCGGCTCGGTGAGAGCCTCGTCGCCCAGACGGTTCTGCCGCAGGCGTGGATCGTTGTCGACAACGGCTCCACTGACGGCTCGGACGCACTCGTGCAGGCGTTCGCGGCCGAGCATGCCTGGGCCCGTGTCGTCGACTCGCCTCCCACCAAGGAGCCGGTGCCCGGCGGGCCGGTCGTGCGCGCGTTCCACCGCGGTCTGGAAGCGCTCGGCGAGTTGCCGGACGTCGTCGTCAAGCTCGATGCCGACGTCTCGCTCGAGCCGCGGTACTTCGAAACCCTGCTCTTAGCGTTCGAGGCCGACCCGCTGCTCGGGATCGCCGGAGGCACCTGCCTCGAGGAGGAGGACGGCGAGTGGCGGCCGGTCCACGTGACCGGAGACCACGTTCGCGGTGCGGTCCGCGCCTACAGACGGGGCTGCCTCGAGCAGGTGCTGCCGCTACCGGAGCGCCTGGGCTGGGACGGCGTCGACGAGCTCAAGGCGCAGGTGCTCGGCTGGCGCACGGGCGTCGTCCCCGGCCTCGCGTTCCGTCACCATCGGAGGCTCGGAGAGCGCGATCGCGGCCGGGCGGGTCGCTGGCTCGCCCAGGGCAGCGGTGCGCACTTCATGGGCTACCGCCCGCTCTACCTGCTGCTGCGCTCGCTGCACCACGCCCGCCGCGACCCGGCGGCGCTCGCGATGCTGTGGGGGTACGCCGGCGCGGCGATCCGGCGCGAGCCGGTCTACGACGATGCCGCCGTGCGCGCGCACATGCGCGAGCGGCAGAGCCTACGCCGGCTACGCCAGCGCGCCCGTGAGGCGCTCGGCCGGATCCG
>JANPKC010000260.1:0-1780 GCA_031425855.1 Actinomycetes bacterium
ATCGTGAGTGCGACCGCGCATACGCGAGGACCGAATCGCGAAGGGGAACGACATGTCGCAGCAGTGGGGATTCGATACCCGCCAGATCCACGCAGGAGCCACGCCGGACTCCGCAACGGGCGCCCGGGCGGTGCCGATCTACCAGACGACGAGCTTCCAGTTCCGCGATGCCACGCATGCGCAGAACCTCTTCGCGCTCGCCGAGATCGGCAACATCTACACCCGCATCATGAACCCGACGCAAGGCGTGCTCGAGGCCAGGCTGAGCGACCTGGAGGGCGGCATCACCACCGCGGTCGGCCTCCCGGGCGCACTCGTCGTGTCGAGCGGGCAGTCGGCCGAGGTGCTGGCGATCCTCAACCTCGCGTCGAACGGCGACCACCTCGTCGCCTCTCCGTCGCTCTACGGCGGGACGTACAACCTGTTCCACTACACGCTGCCGAAGCTCGGCATCGAGGTGTCGTTCGTCGACGATCCCGACGACCTCGAGCAGTGGCGGGCTGCGATCCGTCCGAACACGAAGGCGTTCTTCGGCGAGGTGCTCGCCAACCCGAAGAACGACATCTTCGACATCGAGGGCGTGAGCAAGGTCGCGCACGACCACGGCATCCCGCTCATCGTGGACAACACCGTGCCGACGCCGTACCTCATCCGGCCGATCGAGTGGGGCGCGGACATCGTGGTGCACAGCCTCACCAAGTTCATCGGCGGCCACGGCACCTCGATCGGTGGGGCGATCATCGATGGCGGCACGTTCGACTTCGGGGCGAGCGGGCGCTTCCCGAACTTCACCGAGCCGGACCCGAGCTACCACGGCCTCGCGTACTGGCCGGCGCTCGGCCCCGGCGCCTTCATCATCAAGGCGCGCGTGCAGCTGCTGCGCGACATCGGCGCAGCGGTCTCGCCGTTCAACGCATGGAACTTCATCCAGGGTCTCGAGACCCTGAGCCTGCGGATGGAGCGCCACTGGCAGAACGCCGATGCGGTGGCGAAGTTCCTCGTCGACCGCGACGAGGTGGAGAGCGTGGCCTACGCAGGCCTCGAGTCGAGCCCGTGGCACGAGCGGGCGAAGAAGTACGGCCGTGGCAAGGGCTACGGCAGCATCATCGCGTTCGTGATCAAGGGCGGCGTCGAGGCAGGGCAGCGCTTCGTCGGCGCGCTCGAGCTGCACAGCCACGTCGCCAACATCGGCGACGTCCGCAGCCTCGTCATCCATCCGGCGAGCACCACCCACAGCCAGCTCTCGCCGGAGGAGCAGGTGGCCACCGGTGTGCATCCGGGACTCGTGCGGCTCAGCGTCGGGCTCGAGTCGATCGAGGACATCCTGGCCGACCTCGACGCCGGGTTCCGCGCCGCCAAGGACGCCTGACGCCAGGCGGCTACGCGCTCGGGTGCCCGCCGGCGTCGTCGCCGGGCTCCGGGTCACCGGGGAGATCTCGCAGGAAGCGCTCGAAGTCGGCGGCGAGGTCGTCGCCGGTCGGGAGCGCAGCTTCGGCCTTGCGGTCGTACTCGCGCTCGAGCATCGCGACGTACGAGGTCGCCTGCGCGTCCTCGGCGACGGCTTCGTCGTGGAGGGTGCGCCAGCGCTGGATGTCGTCGCGGAGCTCGGCGTGCCCGGTCGGCACGCCGAGCACGTGCTCGAGGTGCAGCAGCAGCGCGAACGACGACGCCGGGTGCCGCGCGGTGCCGAGGTAGTGGGGGACCCCGACGCGCAACGACACCGCTGGGATGCCTGCTCGGTCGAGTCGCTCCTGGAGCACGCCGACGAGCCCGGTGGTGC
>JANPKC010000261.1:0-5773 GCA_031425855.1 Actinomycetes bacterium
TGCACGAGCTGACCGCCCGCGCGCTCGCCGAGGGGTTCGAGCTCGAGGAGCTGGAGGTGCGGCGGGCGACCCTCGAGGACGTCTATCTCGATCTCGTCGCGGACGACGCCCCGTGAAGCTCTTCTGGCACCAGCTGAAGGCCGAGCAGCTGACGTTCTGGCGCAGCCGCGAGGCCGCGATCTTCGTCTTCCTCTTCCCGCCGCTCCTCTTCGTCCTGCTCGCCTCGGTCTTCGGCGACGGCACCGAGGACGGACGCCCCGTCTCGAGCTACCTCGTCGCGGGCCTGCTGGGGTACGCGGCAGCGAACACCGCGCTCGGCGGGCTCGCGATCACACTGGTGATCCGCCGCGAGTCGGGAATCCTGAAGCGGCTGCGCTCGACACCGCTCCCGGGCGGCCTCTACCTCGTCGCGGTCCTGCTCTCGAACCTGCTGATCGTGGCGTTGCAGTCGCTGGCCGTACTGGCGCTCGGGGTGCTCCTGTACGACGCCGACCTCCCCGAGCGGTCGCTCGAGTTCGTGCTCGCGCTCGCGACCGGCGCCGTCGCCTTCGCCGGGCTCGGCCTCGCCGCCGCGGCGCTCGTCCGGTCGGCCGAGGCGGTCGCGGCGGTCGTCAACGTGGTCGTGCTGCCGATGTCGTTCCTCTCCGGCTCGTTCGGCGCGACCGACAACCTTCCCCGCGTGCTCGAGCTGGTCGCGGACGCGCTGCCGCTGAAGTACCTGATCGAGCTCGTGCTCGCGACCTACGTCGACGGCGAGCCGATCTCGGACCATCTCGGCGCGGTCGCCGTGCTGGCGGCCTGGGGGGCGGTCGGCTACGTCGTCGCGCGCGCCCGCTTCGGCTGGGAGCCGCGCGAACGTTAGAGGAGTTTCGAGCCGGGGTAAGACGACTTTCAATGCAGGACCTCGCCCCGATCGCCTTCCTCGACGACGCCGGAGACATTCGCGTCAACTTCGGCATGTTCGCCGGCCGCGACGCCACCCAGGCGGAGATCGACGACCTCGCGAACGCGCTCCTGGCCGAGGTCGAGGCGATCACGATCGTCGCCGAGCAGCGCACCGTCGCCGACCGCGAGATGGAGGCGTCGGTGCACCAGATCCGGATCGAGCTCGGCGAGGACGACCCGCAGCGCCCCCTCCTGATCGCGGAGCAGTGGGCCGAGGCGTGCGTCGCGGAACGCCACTCTGAATTCTCCGCGCAGGACTGAGCACCCGCCGAAGCGGCTGCTCAGTCGCGCAAGACCCCTGAAGGGCCGCTTCGCGGCCGGCTGCTCGTGACCGTCGCTACTGTGCCCCGGTGGCCAGCCGCTCCGATCTCCGCAACGTCGCGATCGTCGCCCACGTCGACCACGGCAAGACGACGCTCGTCGACGCGATGCTCTGGCAGTCCGGCGCCTTCCGCGCCAACCAGGACGTCAACGAGCGCGTGCTCGACTCGATGGACCTCGAGCGCGAGAAGGGGATCACGATCCTCGCCAAGAACACCGCCTTCCGCTACGGCCAGACGAAGATCAACATCGTCGACACGCCGGGGCACGCCGACTTCGGCGGCGAGGTCGAACGCGGCCTGACGATGGTCGACGGCGTGCTCCTGCTCGTCGACGCGAGCGAGGGGCCGCTGCCGCAGACGCGCTTCGTCCTCCGCAAGGCGCTCGAGGCGAAGCTGCCCGTGATCCTCGTCGTCAACAAGGTCGACCGCCCGGACGCGCGGATCGAGGAGGTCGTGAACGAGGTCTACGAGCTCTTCCTCGACCTCGACGCCGACGAGAGCCAGATCGAGTTCCCGATCGCCTACACGAACGCGCGCGAGGGCCGCGCAGGGCTCGCGCCGGAAGCGCTCGCCGACGACCTGCAGCCGCTCTTCGAGCTCCTGCTCGAGACGATTCCCGCGCCCGAGCACGACCCCGACCACCCGCTGCAGGCGCTCGTCACCAATCTCGACGCGTCGCCGTACGTCGGCCGACTCGCGCTCGCGCGCGTCCAGCACGGGACGATCCGGAAGGGCCAGCAGGTCGCGTGGTGCCGCGCCGACGGCCGGATCGAGCGCGCGAAGGTGACCGAGCTGTACGTGACCGAAGCGCTCGACCGGGTCGAGGCCGACGAGGCGGGGCCGGGCGAGATCGTCGCCGTCGCCGGCCTCCCCGACGTGACGATCGGCGAGACGCTCGCCGACCCCGACGATCCCCGCCCGCTCCCCGTCTCGACCGTCGACGAGCCGAGTCTCTCGATGACCGTCGGGATCAACACCTCGCCGCTCTCGGGCCGCGAGGGCGACAAGCTGACCGCAAGCATGCTCAAGAGCCGGCTCGACCAGGAGCTCGTCGGCAACGTCTCGCTCCGCGTCCTCCCCACCGAGCGTCCCGACACCTGGGAGGTACAGGGCCGGGGCGAGCTGCAGCTGGCCGTCCTCGTCGAGCTGATGCGGCGCGAGGGGTACGAGCTCACGGTCGGCAAGCCGCAGGTGGTGACGCAGCTCGTCGACGGCAAGGTGCACGAGCCCGTCGAGCGGTTGGCGATCGACGCGCCGGAGGACTACGTCGGCGTGCTCACCCAGCTGCTGGCGCTGCGCAAGGGACGGCTCGAGCAGATGGTCAACCACGGCACCGGCTGGGTGCGGCTCGAGTACCTCGTCCCCGCGCGCGCCCTGATCGGCTTCCGGACCGAGTTCCTGACCGAGACGCGCGGCACCGGGATCCTCCACCACGTCTTCGACCGCTACGAGCCCTGGCACGGGGAGCTGCGCACGCGGCCGACCGGCAGCCTGGTCTCCGACCGCCGCGGGCCCGCGACCTCGTTCGCGCTGATGAACCTGCAGGAGCGCGGCTCGATGTTCATCGGGCCGACGACCGAGGTCTACGAGGGGATGATCGTCGGCGAGAACGCGCGCGCGGAGGATCTCGACGTGAACGCGACCAAGGAGAAGAAGCTCACCAACATGCGCGCGGCTTCCTCCGACGAGACCGTCCGCCTGATCCCGCCGCGGCCGATGTCGCTCGAGCAGGCGCTCGAGTTCATCCGCGAGGACGAGTGCGTCGAGGTGACGCCCGTCAGCGTCCGGCTGCGCAAGGTCGTGCTGGAGGCGTCGAAGCGCCAGTCGAGCCAGAGCAAGAAGGCCCGCCAGCTGGCCGAGGCGGCCGGCTAGACACCGGCAAGCGCGCCGAACCGCCCTCAGGCGTGGACGTGTGCGTGCGCCGGCAGGTAATACCGGTCGACGTACTCGATCACGGCGCGGTGCATCGAGAACCTCGGCGCGAGCTGCGCGATCGACTCCTTCATCATCCCGATCCAGCGCGCGCGATCCTCGGTGTACGTCGGCACGACCTGCTCCTCGAGCAGCCGGTAGAGCTGCTCGCGGTCGGCGTCGTCGGAGGCGCCGTCGATCGCCCAGCCGGCGTCCGGCGAGTATCCCTCCGCCCACCAGCCGTCGAGGACCGACAGGTTGAGGACGCCGTTGACCGCAGCCTTCATCCCGCTCGTCCCGGAGGCCTCCAGCGGGCGGCGCGGCGTGTTCAGCCAGACGTCGCAGCCGCGGACGAGCGCGCGCGCGACGCCCATGTCGTAGTTCTCGAGGAAGACGATCCGGCCCTGGGCGCGGCGGTCGCGGGCGAGCGCGACGATCTCCTGCATCACGTCCTTGCCCTGTGCGTCGGCGGGATGCGCCTTGCCGGCGACGACGATCTGGATCGGGAGCGCGAGCAGCCGCTCGACGTCGGAGAAGACGAGCCCGGCGCGCTTGTAGGTCGCGAAGCGGCGCGCGAAGCCGATCGTCAGCCGGTCGCGGTCGATGCCCGCGCGCTCCGCCAGCCGCGCCTTCGCCGCGGCGTGCACACGCCACACCGCGTCCGGAGGCGCATCGCGCGCAGCCTCCCAGTTCGCCTCGTCAGGCGCTGCTTCGGGGCGCACTCCTGCAAAGCGGAGGAGCTCAGCGAGCGCCGGGTCGAGCCAGGTGCCGAGGTGGACGCCGTTCGTGACGTGGCCGATTGGCGTCTCCTCTCCCGGCCAGAGCGGCGCCCACATCTCGCGCGCGACCTCGCCGTGCAGGTCGGAGACGCCGTTCGCGTACGCGGAGAGCCGCAGCGCGAAGGGCGTCAGGCCGAAGCCGGGCTGCTCGCCGAAGCTGCCGAGCTCGAGCAGCCGCTCGCGGTCGAGCCCGCCCTCCGCGGCGAGCGCGCCGACGTAGCGGACGACGAGCTCCTCGTCGAAGACCTCGTTCCCGGCCGGGACGGGGGTGTGAGTCGTGAAGACGGAGGAGCGGCGGATCGACTCGAGCGCGTCGTCCGTCTCGACGCCGCTCGCGACCAGCGCGCGCAGCCGCTCGAGCTGGAGGAACGCGGAGTGCCCCTCGTTCAGGTGGAAGACGTTCGGCTCGAGCCCCAGCGCGGCGAGCGCACGGACCCCGCCGACGCCGAGCAGCAGCTCCTGGCGGATCCGGTGCTCGCGGTCGCCGCCGTAGAGCGCGTCGGTGAGCCAGTCGACCTCGAGCAGGTAGAGCGGGACGACGCCGGCGTCGAACGGCACGTCCTTGCGCCAGACGGCGGCCTCGATCGTCTCGCCGTCGAGGTCGACCGTGACGGAGACGTCCTCGCGGACGAGCCCGACGGCCTCCGGGTCGACGGGCTGGTAGTCCTCGGTCTGGCGCCCGGACTTGTCGACGCCCTGGCGGAAGTAGCCGCCCGTGTAAAGCAGGCCGACGCCGACGAGCGGGACGCCGAGCTCGGCGGCGGCCTTCAGGTGGTCGCCGGCGAGGACGCCGAGCCCGCCGGAGTAGATCGGCAGCCGCTCGTGGATCCCGAACTCCATGCTGAAGTAGGCGACGAGCAGGTCGTCGTCCTCCCCCCTGGCGCGCTGCCACCAGCTGACGGTGTCCGCGGTCGCGTACGACACGGCGCGGAAACTAGCGGCTCCGGGCAGGACGGTGCGCCGCGAACGCTCCGCGCGGCGGCAGCGAGTCGCGGTCGAAGCGCAGCCGCCGACCCTACAATGCGACCCGCCCGCCCCCGTAGCTCAGTGGATAGAGCAGCGGTTTCCTAAACCGCGTGCGGCCGTTCAATTCGGCCCGGGGGCATCCGCCTGTTCACGCCATTGTTGCTGCAACTGGGCCACTTCGCGTGGATCCCAGACCTCGACAGTCTTCCGCCCGACACCGCTGTAGACCGCACGACTGTGGCGCGCACTGGCGCGCAACTGGCGCACGGCGCGATCACGCATGCTTGAAGTCGAGCTCCGGGTGTTCCGTCTGGTAGCTCAGGAGTCGACGACCTTCTCGATCGAGACGATCGCGTCGAGCGCTAACGGCGCCTTCAGGGGGCGATCGCCATCGCGTCGATGGTAGACGGGTCCACCGCCGATGAAGGACCGACGGGGTCGGAAGCACGCTAGAGGCTCGGGATACGGTCGGGTGCGTGCCGAGCCTGCCTCACATCAGCACGTAATTCGTCCGCATCTCAACGGCCCTAAGCTCGTGAACCTGAGCAGAGTCGGGCAGAACGACGAAGGGTGATCGTCGCGTGCGCAGTCGCCGGCTTCGGCTGCCAACGGTAGGCGCTCTGGGAAAACGCAAGCAGCATCGGCCTTGGATTCCGCGCAAGGCTGATGTACGCGTGCCGCTCCGCGTTAGCGAGCGCGCCCGTGGAGCAGCGCGACGAGGTAACTGGCGTCGTATTTCAGCTTCGCGACGCCGTACGGTTCGCCTTTGTCATCCACGGCCGCGCGGGTCGTAACCGTGACGACCACACCTGACCGAACCCCGACGAGCCTGAGACCAAACCGGTCGAA
>JANPKC010000262.1:0-28441 GCA_031425855.1 Actinomycetes bacterium
CGAGCGTGTCGCGCATGTGCAGGTCGATCTTGGGCGCGTAGAACGTCCCCTCCCCCTCGCCGACCACGTACTCGAGCCCGTGCCGCTCGAGCGCCGCCTGGAGGATCCCCTCGGCGTGATCCCACTCCTCGTCGGTGCCGAGCCGCTCGTCCGGTCGGGTCGACAGCTCCGCGTGCGGGGTGACGCCGAAGACCGCGTAGAGGTCCTTGGCGAACTCGATGCACGCGTCGATCTCGGCCGGCACCTGCTCCTCCGTGCAGAAGACGTGCGCGTCGTCCTGGGTGACGTGGCGAACGCGCAACAGCCCGTGGAGCGCCCCGGCGAGCTCGTTGCGGTGCAGGGTCGAGCTCTCGGCGTAGCGGATCGGCAGGTCGCGGTAGCTGCGCAGCTGGGAGCCGAACAGGAGCATGTGGCCCGGGCAGTTCATCGGCTTCAGGCCCGCGTGCGGCTCCTCGCCCTCGCCGGCGACGAGGAACATGTTCTCGCGGAATTTCTCCCAGTGGCCGCTCGTCTCCCAGACCGACTTGTCGTAGATCAGCGGCGTCTTCACCTCCGCGTAGCCGCGCCGCTTGTTCTCGCGGCGGCGCAGGTCCTCGAGCGCATTCCAGATCACCATCCCCTTCGGGTGCCAGAAGGGCGATCCGGGCGACTCCTCCGAGAGGTGGAAGAGGTCGAGGTCGCGGCCGAGCCGGCGGTGGTCGCGCGCCCTCGCCTGCTCGAGCCGCTCGAGGTACGCGTCGAGGTCGGCCTGCGAGTAGAACGCCGTGCCGTAGATCCGCGTCAGCTGGGTGTTGCGCTCGTCGCCGCGCCAGTACGCGCCGGCGAGCGAGGTGAGCTTGATCGCCTTGATCGGCTTCGAGTCCTGCAGGTGCGGGCCGCGGCAGAGGTCGGTGAACTCGCCTTGCGTGTAGAGCGAGATGTCGCCCTCGGCCGTGTCGACGAGCTCGACCTTGTAGCGCTCGCCCTCCGCGGCGAAGCGCTGCTTCGCCTCCTCGGCGGAGATCTCCTCGCGCTCCCAGCTGCGGCCCTCCTTCAGCTCGCGCTGGATCTCCGCCTCGATCTGCTCGAGGTCGTCCTCCCGGATCGGCTCGGGGAACTCGAAGTCGTAGTAGAAGCCGTTCTCGATCGGCGGCCCGATCGCGATCTTCACGCCCGGATAGAGCCGCCGAACCGCCTCGGCCAGCAGGTGCGCGGCCGAGTGGCGCAGCACGTAGAGGGCGTCCGGGTCGCTCGTGTCGCGGGTCGTCAGGATCTGGATCGGCTGCCCGTCGGCGAGCGGCAGCCGCAGGTCCTGCACGGTGCCGTTCTGGCGGATCAGGACCGCCTGCTCGGCCAGCTTCGGCCCGATCGCCCGCGCGGCATCGAGACCGGTGGCGCCGTCCGGAAGTTCAAGTTCCGAAGAGTCGGGGAGAACGACCTTCATGAGCGATCAGGATACGCATCCCCGCGAGGACGACCGGAACGACGAGCTGGAAGGAACGCCTGTCCCGGATCCCGAGGAGGAGACGGGCGACGCCGAGGACGTGCCGACGGCGGACTAGGAGACGGCGTCGCGCCAGCGACGGTGCACGATCACGCCGGCGACGACGAAGCCGAGCACGAGCAGGAAGCCGAACCCGAGCAGGAGCAGCGAGGTGTCGCGCGAGAGGGCGACCACCTCGAGCACGGGCGCCTCGGACTCGCCGGCCACGACCACGCGGTAGCGCCCGGCCGGGATGTCGGGAACCTCGGCGACGAGGGTGCCGCCGGCGCCGATCTGGCCCAACGGCACGGGCGCCGTGCTCGTGTCGAGCGCCTCCAGGACGACCGCCCGGCCGGGACTCCCGTCGACCGTGATCTCCTGGCCCACGGCTGCGCTTCCGGGTTGCACGGCGACGGCAGCGAGGAGGAGGGCGACTGTTTTCAGACCGCCGCCGAGGGTATCCCTTCTCCAACGAGGAAAGGGGAAGACATGGGGCACCACACGGTGCAGGAGGCGATGACCTCCAATCCGACCGCGATCACGCCGGAGACGACCGTCCAGGAGGCCGCGCAGCTGATGAAGAGCGAGGACGTCGGCGCGCTCCCGATCGTCGAGGACGGACGGCTCACGTGCGTGATCACGGATCGCGACCTGGCGATTCGCGCGCTCGCGGACGGCCTCGGCGCGGAGACGCCGGTGCGAGAACTCGCGTCCAGGGACGTCGTCACGATCGACCCGCAGCAGAGCCTCGAGGAGGCGGCGCGGCTGATGGCCGAGCATCAGGTGCGGCGGCTGCCGGTGGTCGAGGAGGACGGCCGGCTCGTCGGGATGCTGGCGCAGGCCGACCTCGCGCAGGCGGGCCACGACACGCTCACCGGCGACGTCGTCCAGAAGATCTCGCAGTAACGGCCACGCCTCGAGCGGGCATGCCGGGTCCTGGCCCCGGCATGTCCGTTCCCGTACCCCGATCGGGGTGAAGGGAACACGTCCCGCTGCCGATACCAGCCCGGGATGGGGGTTGCCGCCTATACAGGCCCCTTCGGACGCGAGCAGGCCGAGCGTCTGCTCTGGCGTGCCGGCTTCGGCCCCCGCCGCGGCGAGGCGGAAGCGCTCGCCAAGCTCGGGCTCGACGGCGCCGTTCGCTCCCTGACCCGGCCGAAGGCCGAGAAGTTCGTCGGCCCGGCTCCCCGCGACGACAAGGGCCGCGCGCTCGCGCCCGCCGACGCCTGGGGCCACGATCACCTCTGGTGGCTCGACCGGATGGTGCGGACATCGCGCCCGCTCGTCGAGCGGATGACCCTCGTCTGGCACGACTGGTTCGCGACCTCGCTCGACGGCGTCGGCTCGCAGAAGCTGATGCTGAACCAGAACAAGCTGCTGCGCCGGCTCTCGCTCGGCTCGTTCGACACGATGCTGCGCGAGATCACGAAGGACCCGGCGATGCTGCTCTGGCTCTCCGGGACCGAGAACACGAAGTGGTCGCCGAACGAGAACTACGCCCGCGAGCTGATGGAGCTGTTCACGCTCGGCGCCGGCCGCGGCTACACCGAGCGGGACGTCCGCGAGCAGGCGCGCGCGCTCACCGGCTTCGACAACGACTGGAAGCGCGGCGCGGGCAACGTCAACTTCCGCTACGACCGCGAACGCCACGACGCGGGCGCCAAGCGCATCTTCGGCAAGCGCGGCTCCTTCGACTGGCAGGACGCCGTCCGCCTCTGCCTGACGCATCAAAAGCACGCATCCTTCTTCGTCGACAAGCTCTGGCACTACTTCATTCCGAGCGCGCCGGATGCCTCGACGAGGCGCTCGCTCGAGGCGATGTACCGCAAGGACTTCGAGATCCGGCCTGTCGTCGAGGCGATCCTCCGTCACCCCGCGCTGCACAGCGGCCCACGGATGGTGAAGCCGCCGGCGGTCTACACAGCCGGGCTCCTGCGCGGGATCGGCCGCGGCATCGACACGAGCTCCTGGGCCTGGCTCGCCTCCGGGACGGGGCAGCGGCTCTTCATGCCGCCGAACGTCGCCGGTTGGGACGACGAGCGCTGGCTTGACACCGCCACCTTCCGCGGCCGCTGGTGGGTCGCGAACTACGCCGCGCAGCCGTACTCGCTGACGGACAAGCAGGCCGCGTCGCTGCCGGGCGAGCCGAAGGCGCTCGTCGAGGGCGCGATCGAGTTCTGGGGCTCCCCCACGCTACGCCCGGCGACGCGCGCTGCGCTCGTCGCGTTCGCGAGCAAGGCGATGGGCGACGCCAACCAGAAGTGGAAGAAGACGAGCTACCGCTACCTGACCGCGAACGCGCTCCGGCAGCTGATCGCCGTCAGCCCCGACCTCCAGACCTCGTAAGGACGACATGGCCCGCTGCTGCAACGACTTCTCACGCACCGATCTCCTCCGCCGGGCGGCCGCCGAGGCCGGCCGCGGGCTCCCGGCGATCGAGTCCGGGATGCCGCTGCCCGCGGGCACTGGCCTCGACCGGCGCAGCTTCCTGGCGCGCACGGCCGGGCTCGCGCTCGCCGTCTACGGCGGCTCGTCGCTGCTGCCACGCGCCTTCGAGGAGGGGATCGCAGCCGCGGCCGCCGCCGGCCCACAGAAGGTGCTGGTGTCGGTCTTCCTCGACGGAGGCGCCGACTCGCTGTCGATGCTCTTCCCGAGCGGCGACCCGCTCTATCGCAAGCTGCGCCCGCGCCTCGCGCTGCCCGCGTCCGCCGGGCTCCCCTTCGCCGAGGATGACCGCCTCCGCTGGCATCCGTCGCTCGGCGGGCTCGCGCAGCTCCACGGCGAGGGCAAGGTCGCCGTGATGGCCGGCGTCGGCTACACGGGCCCCGACCAGTCGCACTTCACCTCGCGTCACTTCTGGGAGGTCGGCGCGACGAGCGAGCAGCTTCGCACCGGCTGGCTCGGCCGCTACCTCGACCGGAGCGGGTCGCCCGACAACCCCCTCCAGGGCCTCTCGCTCGACTGGCGGCTGCAACCCGCGCTCGCGACGGCGAAGATGCCGGTCGCCTCGATCGACGGGCCGGACCAGTACGGCTTCTGGACCCGCAACGTGTGGGGCGACGTCGAGGCGCGGATGCTCGACGCGATCGGATCGCTCGGCGGGCTGCCGACGGGCGGGGACGCCGCGCTGGAGCAGGCGACGTCGGCGGCGCGCCAGTCCGCCCGCCTGCGGGAGCAGCTGCTCCCGTTCACGCCGAAGAACGACCAGCCGGGCTACACGAGCCCGGTCGCGTACCCGAAGGGCGACGACGAGTTCCCGCGCCGCCTCGCCGGGTTGGCCGCGATGCTCGGCGCCGGGCTGCCCGTCCGCGTCGTCGCGCTCTCTGCGCCGGGGATGTACGACACGCACGACGACCAGCCGCAGGAGCTCGCCGACGGGCTGAAGCTGACCGCCGACAGCCTGCTCGCCTTCCAGCGCGACCTCGAGGCGCGCGGGATCGCGGATCGCGTCGTCGTCCACGTCTGGTCGGAGTTCGGCCGCCGCGCGAAGGAGAACGGCTCGAACGGGACCGACCACGGCGCCGCAGGCGCAGGGTTCCTGATCGGCTCGCGGGTGAACGGGACGATGATCGGCGAGTTCCCCGGCCTCGCGAAGCTCGACGAGCAGGGCAACCTGCGCGCCACGTCCGACTTCCGCGGTCTCTACAGCGCCCTGCTCGAGCAGTGGCTCGGCGCCGATGCCGAGGGGATCATCCCCGGCGCCCGGAAGTTCGCCCGGCCGATGGTGGTCAGATGATCGCGACCGCGCTCGTGCTGCTCACGCTGGCCGCTCCCGCGCGCGTCCAGGTCGGCGCGGACGAGTTCGGCTACACCCTCTCGCGCCCCGCGATCACCGCCGGCCCGGCGATCGTGCAGCTCGCGAACTTCGGCGAGGACGAGCACGACCTGCGGCTGCGGAGGCTCGGGGGGACGAAGACCTACCGGGTCGGGACGGTCGCTCCCGGCGGCGTCACCGAGCTCGAGGCCAGGTTCCTGCCGGGCCGGTTCAGGCTCTGGTGCTCGCTCGCCGACCACCGCGCCCGCGGCATGAGCGCGACCCTCCTCGTCAAGAAGGGTTGACGCCGCCGCCGCGGGCGGCGAGAACTTCTGTCACGGGGCTTCCGTTGCGGCGGAGGCCCCGCCTACCTAGGATCGTGCTTCACCCTCGAACGGGAGCCGCCACATGTCACTGATGGACAAGATCAAGTCGATGTTCTCGGGAGGTTCGTCGGACTCGACGGACGCCCACGCCGGCCATGACCATTCCGGCCACGACCACGCTGGGCATGATCATTCGCACGAGCCGGCCGCGCCGCCGATGCCGCCGGCCGATCCTGCCGGGATGCCGTCTGCAGACGCGCCGCCGGCGGAGGAGGGCGAGAACCGGCTCGACTGAGCCAGGCCCCGCACCCCGCTGCGGGCACACCGCGTTGTAGTTGCAGGTGTCTCGATCGGAGGTCTGCGGCGCATGACCCGGTTCGGAAGGTTGTTCGGTCTGATCGTCGCTGTGAGCGGCTTCGCCGCCGCACACGTGCTCGTCCAGACCGGCAGCGCGATGGAACTGCCGCCCGTGACGACGGTCAGCGTCAGCGTGCCGACGCTGCCCGTGCCCGTTCCCCCTCCGCCACTTCCGCCGCCGCCGACGACGACCACCGTGCCGGTTCCGCCACTGCCGGCGCCGCCGCCGGTGACGGCGCCGGCGGTCACCGTGCCTGCCGTCCAGCCGCCTTCGCTGACGACCCCGCGCGTCGCACCCCCGGCCGCGCCTCGCGCTCTGTCGACGGGTCCGGCCACCGCCCCGACGACCGACGGTGCCCCCGGTTCGTCGCAGTCCGGATCGACCGCCTCGACTCCGCAAAGCAGCAGCTCAAACCGGAGCGGGGATACGGAGACGCGCACGGCGAGCTCCCGCAGGCTCGAGGCGCGCAGGCACCGGACGGGGACACGCGTGAGCGTCCGGCTCGCGTTCACCCTCGCGACGGCAGACCGGGTCTTCCTGATCGTCCGCGGGCCTGCTCCCTCCTGCCGGATCGCGGGGGTCATCCCCGTCCGCGGCGTACGGGGCCGGAACACGGTCGACTTCGCCGGCCGCGTGCACGGGCGCCGGCTCGTTCCCGGGGTCTACCTGGTCTCGGTCTCGCCGAACCGGCGCCTCGTGCCCGGCGCGGCGACCGAGTACGTGCGCGTCGTGTCGCCGAGGCGATCCGTCCCGCTCGCCGACTCGGCCCGGAAGCCGTCGTGCCGCGAGAGCCAGGGCTTCGCGGCAGACCGGACGGCGCAGCTCCTCCTCGGAGAGCAGCGGCCCGGCGGAGCCGCCGCTCCGACCGTCCGTCCGGCAGCGCCGTTGCGGCCGCCGGTCCAGGGCTCGAACGGCGACGCCGACGACGGCGGCATCGCGGACTTCCTGCCGGATGGAGGCGTGCTCGGCGCAAGCGCCGCCGACGGCGACGTCGAGGCGTTCGCGACGATCGCGGTGCTGGTGATCGTCGGCGGGCTGCTGGTCGCGATGCTGGCGCTCGTGACGCGCTTCCTCCGCGGCAGCTGGAATCCCTGAGGCTGGATTCCCCCGCGGCGCAGGCTCGTGAGCTCGGCGCTGCTCATACGATCGGCCCGTGACCGTTCCGCTCTGGCGCAACCGGGACTTCGTGCTGCTCGAGGGCGGGCGGCTGCTCTCGGCGGCGGGGAACCAGATCTCCTTCATCGCGTACCCGCTGCTCGTGCTGGCCGTCACCGGCTCGCCGGCCCAGGCGGGGCTCGTCTCGTTCGTGCGCCTCCTCCCCAGCCTCCTGTTCGGGCTGCTCGCGGGCGTGGCGGCGGACCGGTACGACAGGCGGAAGCTGATGCTCGCCGCGGACGCGGTTCGGGCTCTCGCCCTGGGTGCGCTCGCGGCGGCGATCGTCGCCGATGCGCTCCCGTTCTGGCTGATCCCGCTCGCCGCCTTCGTCCAGGGGATCGGGTCGGTGGTCTTCCGCGCGGCCGAGGCGGGTGCGCGGAAGGCGGTCGTGCCCCGTGCGCAGCTTCCCGCCGCGATCTCGACAATGGAGGCGCGGAACTCGTCCGTGCTCCTGCTCGGCCCGCCTCTCGGCGGCGCGCTCTTCGGGCTCGGGCGGGCGGTGCCGTTCGTCGCCGACGCGGTCTCGTATGCGTTCTCGCTCCTCTCGCTCGCGTTGATGCGGACGCCGTTCCAGCAGGAGCGCGAGCGGGACCCGACACCGGTGCGGGCGCAGGTCGCCGAGGGTTTCCGCTTCCTCTGGCGCGAGCCGTTCGTGCGCACGTCGACATTCCTCTACTCGATCGGCAACTTCTCGATCCCGGGAATGATCCTCGTCCTCATCGTCGTCGCGGAGCGGCACGGCCTCACCTCCGCACAGGTCGGCCTCCTGATGGCCGTCTTCGGCGCGGGGACGCTGCTCGGTGCGCTCGCCTCGCCGCTCTTCCGGCGCGCGCTGCCGGTACGGACGATCATGCTGCTCGAGTTCTGGAGCGGGCTCGGCACGGCTGCCTACCTCGTGGTGCCGAGTGTCTGGGTGCTGCTCGGAGCGCTGACGGTCCAGGGGATCACGCTGCCGGTCACGAACTCCGTCGTCGACAGCTACCGGATCGCGATCATCCCCGACCGCCTGCTCGGCCGCGTCGAGACGGTCGCCGGGCAGATCGGCCTCGCGATCGCGCCGCTCGGCCCGCTCGTCGCCGGCCTCCTCCTGAGCTCGACCTCGCCGCGTGCCACGGTCGCCTGCTTCCTCGCGTTCAGCGCCTCGCTCGTCGTCTGGGGGATGCTCAGTCCGGCGCTCAAGAATGCGCCGGACGTCGGGAACCTCGACGCGTACGGCGACACGATCTGAGGCCGGCAAAGAAAAACCCCCGCGAGGCGGGGGTTTCAGTGGGCGGTACTGGGCTCGAACCAGTGACCCCCAGCTTGTCGAGACGACCCAGGCTTACCCGTGCGTACTTACTTCGAGGCCGCGAGCGGGATTGCGACCACCTCCGCCTGCTCCCCCACCCCCTCGATTACCCGTGTTTCCCCACCTGACCGTTCCAGAATCGTTCCAGGAACGCGGCGGCCGAACGCGGCCTGCAACCCGGCCCGCGTCCGCTCCCGACTCTCCCGCCGCCTGATCTCATGCGAGTAGACCGACTGGGTGATCGCCTCGTTCGCGTGCCCAATCATCCGAGCCACGACGGCGACCGGCACCGCCGCTTCGAGCAGCAGCGCCCCGAACGTGTAGCGGAGCTGGTGCGGCGTGATCCGCGGCTCCCCCTCCATGTCGAGCCCGGCCCGCTACACGATCGCGTGAAGCTCATCGACGCCGATCCTTCCGCCCGAGCGGAGGGCGCGAGCGATCTCGCTCATGGTCTTGGCGCTGAGGCTGAAGGTCTTGTCGCTCACGTGGTTCTCCTTCGGTTAGGTGCGCGCCGCGCCGCCCCACCGGGCGAGCAGGCCCCCGAAATCGGACGGGTCGACTCGCGGCACGCGATTCCTTCATGCCCTTAGTATCGGCTTGGTCGGGCGATGCACCGGGCGCGGCGACGAGCAGACTTACGAGAGGAGATCGGCGAGTCTCGGTCTCGAAACCGCCAGCTTCTCAGCCCGTGGTTGCGACCGCGCAACAGTTGCCGCACGAAACGTGCCGCAGCGCTGGGCCCGCAGTATGGAACCGGGCCCAGCGCTCACGCGCGATCTACCTGTGTGCGATTACGGGCACACGACCGCGTCGTCCTCGTCCCGGAAGTCGGGCGGGTCGGCGCTCGGCGCAACGTACGTCACATAAAGCGTCGCCCCAGTGGTACTCGAGGCCTCGCCCGGATCGTCGCCGCCCTCAACGAATACGGCACCATTCGGAAGACCCGGCCCGTACGTCTTCGAGCTGCAGTCCGAATGCGTGAAGGTGAGCTGACCCGACTGCACAGCCACGATCACTATGCCCGGGTGGTGATGCCACCCGCTGCGCCCACCTGGTTGAACGACGAACTTCTGGACGCGGACGTCGGTCGGCCCTTTCGTCTGGAACTTGATCCGGTCGCTGTTCAGTTGAACCGTCTCGTCGAGGTTCGCCGTGACGAGCGGCGCCTCAGCCCCGAAATTGAACGACGGGGATCCGGTCGCCACCGCAGCGAGCGTTCCCATCACCGCCACTGCACCGGTCGCAGCAACGACGTGCATACGCTTGAACTTCATTCTCGCACTCCCCTTAGAGAGCGATCAGGGACCCCTCCCCTCCCTTCCGCAGGCTAGACCCCTACGTACCCGAATTCAAGGCGCCCTGTGGCGTTGAGGCCTGGCCCTTGCGGCGAAAACAACATGACCGCGCCGCCGCACATCGAGCGCGAACGGACCGTTCCAAAACTGTTCCAGAACCGCAATCGCGGCCTCCATGCGCCTTGCCCTTGGAACGAGAGCAGCCCCGCAACCGGCTTGGCTACGGGGCTTCAGGAGGTGGGCGGTACTGGGCTCGAACCAGTGACCCCCAGCTTGTCGAGCTGGTGCTCTCCCAACTGAGCTAACCGCCCTTGCAGAGGCGCATCCTACCTCACGCGGGGCAGCGCTTCATCGGTGCGCGCTCGTCGGCGAGCGCGATCGAGCGGAGCAGAACCCCGACATTCCGGTCGACGCGGCCGTTGGGCGCCGTCTTCGTCGGGTCGGGGTAGACGAGGGAGGTCGTGGGCGTCTCGACCGTGACGCGGCCGGGCCGGTCCGGCGGGACGCAGACCGACACCTGCGGCTCGAAGGACGTCTCGGGTGCGATCTCGTCCGCCCACTCGCCCATGCCGGAGCGGACGGCGACCTGCCGCGGCGCCTCCCGGTCGGGCGAGGAGATGCTGAGCGTGAGGAAGCGCTGCAGCGGCTCCGTCTGCCCCGGCTCCGGGAAGACGGAGATCGTGGCCGGCGTCTCGGGACGCGTGAACCCGTCCGGCCAGATGTCGTTCGTGATCCACGTCGCGCGCCACGGCCGCTCGGTCTCGAAGAGGTACGCGTCGCGATCGAGGAGCCGCGTCGTCCCGGCGAGACGCAGGCGGACGTCCGTGCCGTGGATCAGCGCGAACTCGGTCCCGGGCCCGTCCAAGGCGGCGCCCGTCCGCTCGTCGAACATCGTCGACCAGTGCTTCGCGTCGGGGAGCGACATGTCGGCGGCGATCGCGCCGGCGCTCTCGTTCCAGAACTCGACGTCCCACCAGTAGCCCTGCCCCGCCCACCAGTCGGCGCCCGCGACGGGGTACTTGAAGACGGTCACGCGTCCGGTCGGGCCGACGTTGCGGTCGATCCAGCTGAAGACGATGCCCTGGTCGAGCGTGATCGGGAGGCCGTTCGTGCCGTCGACCCGGAACAGCCGCTCGAACGCATACGCCGTCTCGAGCGGCAGCGCGACCACTGCCAGCATTGCCGCCGCCGCCGCAACCGGCCGCCATGGGAGCAGCGCCCGCGCGAACAGGAGTGCCTGGAGCACGACGACCGTCAGGAGGACGAGCAGGACGCGGGCCCAGGTCGCGGAGGTGGCGAGGTCGAGCAGCCCGTCGTTCAGCATGGCGACCGGCGTGTCCACGTTCAGCTTCTCGTACCGCGTCACCGGGATCCACGCGAAGCCGACCGCGGCTGCCGCAGCAGGCACGGCCAGAGCCCACCAGCGCGGCCATGTGCGCGATCCGAGCGCGGCGGCGAGCGCGACGAGCACGACCGGCGCGAGGTAGAAGAGGTACCTGTCCTTGACGAGGCCGGCCCCGAAGCGCTGCGTGAACGACGCCACCTGCAGGCTGAGCAGCACGGCGGTCGCGGCTCCGACCAGGGCGAACGCGCGCTCGGGCGCCGCCGCCGACGGTCGAATTCGGTCGATCAACCACCCCATCCCGACGACGAACGGCAACACGGCCAGCCCGAGCGCGATCGTCGCGATGTGCTCGAAAGCAAGCTTCAGCAGGTCGAGGTCGATGTGGACGTTCTCGGCCGTGACGGAGTACGAGCCGAGGAGCCGCGACCCGTTCCCCGTCGCAACGGCAGCGAGCACCACCGCGAAGAGCGCCCCGTAGAGCAGCACCAGCGGCCGCCGGGTCCGCCAGAGCTCAGCGGCGGCGCTTCTCGGCGATGCAGTCAGCATCGCCTCCGCCACGACCGCGAGCGGCAGCACCGCGAGCAGCAGGACGAACTGCGTCCGCGCGAGCACGGCGACGCCGACCGCGGCGAGCGCGAGCACGTCCCACGACCAGGTCTTGCGCTCGACGGCGTGCACCAGCGCGAGCAGTGCCCAGCACGCGGCCGGATAGGCGACGACCTCGGTGAGCAGGAACGACGAGAGCACCACCCACGGGACGGCGACGGCAAGTCCGCCGACGGCGACCGAGAGGGCTGTTCCGACCCCGATCCGGCGAGCGAGCAGGTAGACGGGGACGGCGGCGGTCGCGATCAGGAAGGCGTTCAGCCGGTGAGCGCCCGCGAGGCTCGCCGGGACGTTCCCGCTCCCGTACATCGTCGAGAGCAGCACGGGATAGAGCTGGTTCACGTTCGAGACGACCTCGCCGTGCACACGCGGCAGCAGCGAGCCCGTCTGCGCGACGGAGACCGCGAGCCGCTCGTAGTAGAGCTCGTCCGACATCACGAACCAGTTCTTCACCCGTGTGGTGGCGAGCGAGAGGACGAAGCCGACCGCGAGCGACACGGCGGCGCTGCCGCCGAGACCGACGAGTGATCGCAACCGCATCGGCGGCCACGATAGTCGAGGGTCAGCCGAGGAAGCGGAGTGGATCGACCGGCACGCCGCGCCGCTCGACCTCGAAGTGCAGGTGCGTTCCGGAGCAGCTGCCCGTGCAGCCGGCGAGGCCGAGGCGCTGCCCCTTGCGGACGCGCTGGCCGGGTCTCACGCGGACGGAGGAGAGATGGGCGTAAAGGGCCGTGTACGGGCCGGGCAGGTCGAGCACGACGACCTTGCCGTAGCCGTCGTAGCCGGGGACGTAGCCGGTCTTCTTCACCGTCCCCGCGAGCACCGAGCGCAGGCGCAGCGTCCGCAGCATGCCGATGTCGATACCGGCGTGGCGGTGGCTACCGCGCCACTCGCCGAAGCGGGCGGTGACGGTGCCGTTGGCCGGCCAGGTCATCTGGAGACGCACAGCGCTGTCCGGGCGTGCCGAGGCCGCTGGTGCGACGACGAGAGAGGCGAGCAGGACGACGAGCGCGCTCCGCAAAGGGAGCGTCCGTGTCATGGGCAGGGCGCACCGTAGCCCGGGCCTGCGGCCGTGCCATCACTCGTCCGGGGGAGATCGCCCTATCCGAGATAGGGGAACGGGTCGATCGGGACCCCATTCTGCCGCAGCTCGAAATGGAGGTGCGTACCGGTGCAGGAGCCCGTGCAGCCTGCCTGGCCGATCGATTCGCCGGCGGCCAGCCACTGGCCCGGAACGACGTGCGCGACCGACAGATGCGCATAGAGGAGCGCATAGCCGCTGCCGATGTCGAGCGTGACGACGTTGCCGTAGCCCTCGTAGCCCGTCAGCCAGCCCGCGGCCGTCACCGTGCCGCTCGTGGCGGCGCGGACGTCCAGCGAGCGGAGGATCCCGACGTCGAGCCCGAGATGCATCCGGCCCCAGCGCGGCCCGTAGCCGTCGGTCAGCGTCCCGTCCGCCGGCCAGTCGAGCGAGAGCGGCTCGACGTGCTCGAGGTAGACGTCGAGCGGGCCGTCCGGGACGGCATGGGCCGGAGTGGTGAGGACGAGCATGGCGAGCAGCGCGGCGAGCGCGCCGGTGAGTGGCCGCAACAGCAAGCGCGGGAGGGTACCAGCACCGGGAGGACGACACGGCCCGCGTCAGCGGCGCGAGAAGCGGCGCCTGGCCGAGACGAGCCCCACGACCAGCGCGAGCACGAGCACGAGCGCGAGGAGCGGCAGGACGAAGGCGACGACGACGAGGGCGAGCGACCCGAGGTCCTCGCCGAGCGAGAGAACCGGGTTGCCGAGGCCGCCCGTCGTGGCCGTGGCGACGGGCCGGACGGCGCTGCGTCCCGCATGGATCGAGCCGGCCGTGGCGCCCCCGAGGAGCACGGCCGCAAGCGTCGGCAGGTCACTCTCGAGCCCGGTCTGGCCGGCGAAGAGGATCGCGCCCGAGGCGGGTGCGACGACGGCCCCGGCGAGGTGGAGCACATGGTCGACGAGCGGGATCTTGTCCCCGACGAAGTCGGCGACCGTGAGCACGGCCAGCAGGACGAGCCCCGGAGTCGAAGACAGCTCGTCGAACGGCGCCGCGAGCTCGACGACGTCCGCGCGGGCGAGCAGGGCGCTCACGAGCAGCGGCAGCCAGGCGTTCAGGCCGGCGGCACCGGAGAGCCCGAACGCCGCGAGCACGCTGCCGATCGCGGTGTCGAGCCCCATCTAGAAGATCTCGGGGCACCAGGGCTTCGGGGCCCCGGTGGCGAAGAGCGCGTCGGCGCGGGCCGCGGCGCCGTCGCTCAGCTCTCGCGCGACGCCTGCCCGCACGAGCTCGGCGAAGCTGAAGCCACCGAGGAACGGCCCCGCCAGCTCGCCGACGCCGAGCGCGATGTCGGCTGCGTCGTCGGTGCGCTCAGCCGTGCCGCCCGCGATCCGCCAGCGGCCCGTGTTCTCGGGCAGGAAGGCGTCCTCGACCTCGAGCACGACCGGGCCGTCGCTGACGTACGCACGCGCGGAGAGCGCCGCGCCGACATCGACGAGCCGCAGCCAGAGCCCGTCCCCGACCCGCAGCTGCATCCGGCGCGGATAGCTGAGCTGGTGCACGAGCGCGTGGTCGATCGGGAGCAGGTACGCCTTCAGCGTGGCTTTCCAGTCCATGTCGAGAAGCACGCGCCAGAGCTCTCGCGTGGCCACGGGCCCGTCGGCGACCGCCTCGATCACGTCGACGTGCCCTGCCGCCGCGCCGCCCTCGAACCTCGAGTGGATGCGATAGAGCGCGTAGCCGGCGGGCTCGCCGTCGAGCTCGAGCACGAGCGCGTTCTTCTCGCCCCCGCCCTGGCGGCGCTCGGGTGGGTCCGGGAGGTTCCGCGTCCGCCACCAGGTATCGGTGCGGGCGAACATCCCGGGCGTGCGGAGGCGGACGCGGTCGTAGATCGCGGCGCAGACGTCCTTCGACGCCTCGAGCGGGACGAGGCGCGCAGACGCACGGTCGTCCGGCGGCTCGCGCAGGCCCGCGTACCCGCTCGGCAACGCCATCTCGCAGGAGAGCGAGGCCAGGCCGTAGCCGTAGCGGCGGTAGATCACCTCCTCGGAGGCCCAGAGCGCCGCGATCGGCTCGCCGCGTTCGCGGATGTCCTCGAGCTGGGCGCGCATCATCGCCGTCAGGATCCCGCGGCGGCGGTGGGTCGGCAGCACGCCGACGACGGTCACACCGCCGCAGCGGACGGGGCCGCCCGGGACGGTCAGCTCGAACGGGAACGCGCCGGCGCCGCCGACGATGCGCTCGCCGTCGAAGCACGCATGCATCCGCTCGAGCGGCAGGTTGCTCGAGAACCGCTGCGCCGCCTCGTCGTCTGCGGGCCAGCCGCCGAAGTAGTGCCCGATCGCACCGACGGCGCGCTTGAACTCGTCCAGGTCCGCGGTCGGGCGGACGTCCCAGGCCATCAGAACACCTCGGGGCAGTAGGGCGGCAGATCGGTGCGGAAGAGCAGCGTCGCAGCCTCGGCCGCTCCGTCGCGGCGCTCGGAGGCACGGCCCGAGTGGACGAGGCGGTGGAAGTCGAAGGCGCCGAGATACGCGGCCGCGAGGTCGGCGACGTCGAGCGCGAGGTCGGCCGTGTCCTCGGTGCGGCCGGCGTCGTCGCCGACCCGGTCGCGGCCGGCAGTCCAGGGGCAGAGCTCGTCGGCGACCTCGAGCACGAGCGACTCACCCGGCCTGTACGAGCGCGCCTTCAGCGCCGCGTCGAGATCGACGAGCCTCAGCCAGAGCGCATCGTTGAAGCGGAGGCCCAGCGCACGCGGGTCGCGGACGTTCAGGATCAGGCGCGACCCGGGATCGAAGAGGCGCGCGTCCACCGTCACGGTCAGGTCGACGGCATGCAGGAAGCGCCAGATCGTGAGCTCGGCGTCGGGTGTCAGCCCGAAGGCTTCGACGACCCTGACCTCGCCGTTCGGGACGCCCTCCTCCCACTCCCCTTTCATCCGGTACGCGGCGTACCCCTCGGGCTCGCCGCCGCGCTCGAAGATCGCGTAGTAGCGCTTGCTGGCGCCACGGCGCCAGCTCTCCGGGTCGGCGAGACGGAGGTCCTTCCACCACGTCTCCGAGCGGCTGAGCATCCCGGCGCGGCCGGCCCGGAAGCGATCGTAGATCTGTGGGAAGCGCTGCAGAGCCTCGTCGCTGTCGATCATGCGCACCGAGATCTCCGTCCCGGGGTCTCGCGTGAGCGCGAAGCGCCGGTTGTCGGACTTCAGCTGCAGGCCGGGGCCGGCGAGGCCGTAGCCGAAGCGACCGTAGATCGACGACTCCGAGGCCCAGAGCGCCGCGATCGGCTCGCCCCAGCTGCGGATGTCGTCGAGCTGGCGGCGCATGAAGTCGCGCAGGATCCCGCGGCGGCGGTGCGAGGGCACCACGCCCACCCAGGTGACGCCGGCACACGGGAGCTGGCCGCCCGGGATCGAGAGGTCGAACGCGTAGGCGGCGGCGAGACCCACCGGCCGCTCACCGTCGTACGCCGCGAGCGCTCGCGAGGCCGGCAGGATCTTCCGCTCCCGCTCCCAGTCCTCGTCGGTGACGTCGCCGCCGAAGGCGGTCTCGGCCGCCTCCATCGCCGCGCGCAGCTCGTCCTCGGCCGGTGGCCTGATCTCGACGCTCATGCAGCGATTAGATCAGGCGATCTTCTCGAGCGGGGCGTAGTCGAGCATCAACTTCCGCTCGCTGCCGTCGCCGGCGAAGCGGACGGTGACGACGCCGCCGGGCTCGATCCGCGTGATCACGCCCTCGCCGAGGGTGCCGTGGCGGACGCTGTCGCCGGTCGAGAGCGCAGGGTGGTCGCTCCGGGGTGCGATGTCGCGGGTCTGGGACGGCGAGCCGTAGCTGCGCCAGGACGACGGCCGCAGCCGCTCGCGCTCGACGTGCCGGTCGGGCAGCTCGTCGAGGAAGCGCGACGGCAGGTGGCTCGTCGTCCGGCCCCAGAGCAGGCGCGACGAGGCGTGCGTCAGCGTCAGCTTCTCCTCGGCGCGCGTCAGGCCGACGTAGAAGAGCCTGCGCTCCTCCTCCACCGCCTGCTCCTCGATCGAGCGGGCGCTCGGGAAGATCTCCTCCTCGACGCCGACGACGAACACGGCCCGGAACTCGAGCCCCTTCGCGTTGTGGATCGTCATCAGCGTCACGTTCGACTGCTCCTCGCCGAGCGCATCCTGGTCGGAGTAGAGCGAGATCTCCTGCAGGAAGCCGGAGAGGGTCGGCTCCTCCGCCTCCTGGGTGTACTGGCGGGCGCCGTCGACGAAGGCCTCGAGGTTCTCGATCCGGCCGCGCGCCTCGATCGTCCGCTCGGCCTCGAACGACTCCAGCGTCCCGGAGCGCTCGAGGACGGTCTGGAGCAGCTCCGGGACGTCCTCCTCCTCGGCCGCGGAACGGAGCGAGTCGAGCAGGTTCCTCAGGCTCGTGACGGCCTTGACCGCCGCCGTGCCGAGACCCGCCTCGGCGGGGAAGCCGAGCGCCTCGTAGAGCGTCCGGTCGTGCGAGTCGGCGTAGGAGACGAGCCGCGAGATCGTCGTGTCGCCGATCCCGCGCTTCGGCCGGTTCGCGATCCGCATCAGGCTGACGGCGTCGGCGGGGTTGTCGAGCACCTGCAGGTAGGCGATCGCGTCCTTCACCTCCGCCCGCTCGTAGAAGCGCGGCCCGCCGATCACCTGGTACCCGATCTGGTGCAGCCGCAGTGTCTGCTCGAGCACGCGGGACTGGGCGTTCATCCGGTAGAAGATCGCGATCTCGCTGCCGGAGAAGCCCTCCTCGACGAGCCCGGCGATCTGGGCGGCGACGTAGCGCGACTCCGACTGCTCGTCCTCGACCTCGACCACCCGGACGGGATCGCCGTCGCCGAGCTCCGACCAGAGCCGCTTGGGCTTGCGCTCGCTGTTGTGGTCGATGACGGCGTTCGCGGACTGGAGGATCGCGTTCGTGGAGCGGTAGTTCTGCTCCAGCGCGATCGTCCGCGTCTCCGGGAAGTCGCGCTCGAACTCGAGGATGTTGCGGATGTCCGCCCCTCTGAACGCGTAGATCGACTGATCCGGGTCGCCCACGGCGCAGATGTTGTGGTGGTGCTCGGCGAGCAGCTGCAGCAGCCGGTACTGCGCATGGTTCGTGTCCTGGTACTCGTCGACCATCACGTAGCGGAAGGCGTTCTGCCAGTGCTTGCGCGCGTCGGGGAAGCTCTCGAGGATCTGCACGGTCAGCATCAGCATGTCGTCGAAGTCGACCGCGTTCGAGGCGGCCAGCTTCTTCTGGTACAGCGCGTACGCCTCCGCGATCGTCTGGTCGTAGAAGGAGCCGATCTGCTCCGCGTACTTGGCAGGCGTGATCAGCTGGTTCTTGGCGTTCGAGATCTGCGAGTGGACGCCGCGGGGGACGAAGCGCTTCGGGTCCTTGTCCAGCTCCTCCAGCACCTGCTTGACGAGCCGCACCTGGTCGGCGCTGTCGTAGATCGTGAAGTTCGACTTGTAGCCGAGCCGCTCCGCCTCGCTGCGCAGGATGCGGCCGCAGGCGGCGTGGAAGGTGAGGATCCAGATCGCCCGGGCCGTCGGGCCGAGCATCGCCGTCAGCCGGTCGCGCATCTCCCCGGCCGCCTTGTTCGTGAACGTGATCGCGAGGATCTCGTTCGGCTTCACCCCGACGGCGGTGGTCAGGTGCGCGACGCGGTGGGTGAGCACGCGCGTCTTCCCGGAGCCGGCGCCGGCGATCACGAGCAGCGGGCCCTCGGTGTGGAGGACGGCCTCCCGCTGGGCCGGATTCAGGTTCGCGAGGTACTGCTCGGGCGAGGCGACGGCCACTAGTGCTCCGTCCCAAAGGTCGCATGAGGCTCCGGGGAGTGACCAGGTGCAAGCCGGCGTGGGACGGTGCCCGCCCTCGTGCTGGTGGCACGTGGGTGGGCGCCGGGCGGCGTCAGGTGTGCTTGGGCGCCCCCTGAGTCCGTGGGATTTCTGGGACGGAGCACTTGTCCGATGCTAGCGGGCGCCCCGAACGGAGCGCCCGCGTCGCATCGGGAGGGCTCTAGCGGGTCGCGCAGTGTCTGCCGCGCGGTCGTCGTGTTGCCCGCCGCGTCCGTGGCGGTGACGACGATCGTGAACGTCACCGTCCGGCGGGAGGCGAACTCCTTCTTCGCAGCCGTCCGGAAGACGAGGCGGAGCGGAGCCGAGCCGGCGAGGTCGGTCGTGACCGGCTTGCCGCTGCCGACCACGCGAGAGCCCGTGCGGATCTGCGCGCTCAACGTGCAGCCCTCCGAGCAGGTCGCGCGGAGGCGGACGCCGGTGCGGAGCAGCGTCCCCACCTTCGTCGACGCCACGGCCTTCGTGAGCGAGACGCCCGGTGCGGCCGTGTCCGCCGCAGCGGTCCCGACCGCGGCCAGCGCGCGCAGCGGCGAGCCGCCGCCGATCCGGCCGACGAGCGTTGCCGCGCCGGTGCTCAGGTTGACCGTGTAGAGCTGCGACGAGGAGTTCTGGCCGACCTGCACGGAGGCATACGCGACCCCGTCGACGGCCGAGATGTCGAAGCCGGCGCTGTCGCCGATGTCGATCCCGAGCGAGCCGATCGTGACGAGTGTGCCGTTGTTCGGCGGGTTCTGCAACGCGAGCGCGTCCCGGGCCGCGTCGAGGTCGTAGAGCTGCGTCGACGTGGCTCCGGCGACGCTGTTCGTGTACGCCGACCCGACGATGCGCGGTGTCGACGCCGCGCCGGCGTCGCCGGCCGCGTACGTGAGCGGCCCGTCGACGGCGGCGGTGGCGCCGGTGTCGGGGTGCAGGCGGAGGTTCTGGCGAGCATCCGACGTGAGCCGGATCCGGTCGACCGTCGGGTTGAAGTCGAAGCCGAAGCTCGCTCCTGCCAGCGGCGGCACGAACGGGGCGGTGCCGATCGCGGTGGCCGCGCCGGTGGCGACGTCGATCCGGTAGAGCCGGCTCGTGCTGCCGAGCGCGACGACCTGCTTGTTGGCGGGGCGGACGTCGAGCCCGACGACCTGCTCACCGGCCGGAAGGCCGCTGAACGGGATCCGCTTGATCGACGTCGGCGTCTGGCCGTTGAACGTGACGAGCCGGTTCTGCGCGTCGACGCCGTAGAAGAGCTCGGCGGCCTGGGCCTCGGCGGCCCGGCCGAGCCCGGCTGTGCAGAGCAGTGCCGCGACGAGCGCGAGCACACGTGTACGAGACATCTCGATTTCCCCCTCGTTAGCTTGTCCCGGATTCGTCGAGGGCGCCGGACCGGTTCGCTGGAGCTCGAGAGCGTCAGCCGGCGGGCCGTAGCGGGAACGCCCTGCGTGCGATCGCCGGCAGCACCTGCGCCGTCACCCAGAGCGGCGTCGTCACGTAGCGGGCGCTGTAGCGGTAGCTCCCGTCCGGCCGGCGCATGCGGGCGAGGTAGCGGAACGCGGGCGCTCCGGGGGCGCGTCCGGCGGCGAGCAGTGCCTGGATCGCCCAGGCAGTCGACTGCGTGTCGGAGCCGCGGCCGAGCGTCAGCTCGAAGCCGCCGTCGGCGTTCTGGTGGCGGCGGAGAAAGGCGACGCCGCGGTCGATCGGCTGTCCCTTCGCCCCTGCGGCGCGGAGCGCCTGGATCGCGGCGGCCGTATCGTTCGCGTCGGCGGCGCCGCCCGCGAGCCACGACCAGCCGCCGTTCGGGCGCTGCTCGTTCCGAAGCGCCTGGACGAGCGCCGGCGGCGCCTGCTCGCCCGCCTGCCGGAGCGCCAGGATCGTCCAGATCGTCGCGTTGACGAGCTTGCCCGGCCTGTGGGCCCGCAACCCTGGAAGGAGATCGCTTGGCCGGTCTCCGGCGGCCGCGCGCGCCATCGCGACAAGGGCACGGTCGGTTGCCGAGGCCGGCTGCTGCCGCGCGAGATACGCGGCCGCGCCGCCCGTCTCCTCGCCCGCGGCGACGAGCCCGAGCGTCGCCCACGCGGAGATCTGCGCATCGCCGAAGCCTCCGTCGTCGCGCTGCTGTCCCTGGACGTACCCGGCGGGAGTGGCGAGCGCCGTCGCTGCCGCCAGCGTCGCAAGCAGCTTCACGCCCACACCACCTCCGTCCGCGACCTGCGTTCGTACCGCTCGAGCACGCGTCGCAGCTCCGGCCCGGCGACGAGGGCGAGCACGACGTTGCCGATGCCGTGGGCCACGTTGAACGGGAGGCCGGCGGTGAGGCGGGCGAGCAGGGCGGCCTCGGTGTGGGGATAGAACGCGAGCCAGAGCCAGACGTCCATGACCGTCCCGAAGGCAAACCCGAGCGCGAGCGCGAAGGCCGCGAACGCGAGCCGGCGGCGGAGCAGCGGCCGGGCGAGGCCGGCGAGGAGCCCGCACCCGCCCCAGGCCAGCATCTGCCACGGCGTGTGCGGCCCCTGGCCGAGGAAGAAGTTCGACGCGATCGCCGCCAGCGCGCCCACCGCGAAGCCGCGCCGGGGGCCGAGCGCGACGCCCGCCGCGGCGACGATCACGGTCACCGGCTGCACGCTCGGGATCGGCGCGAAGAGGACGCGCCCGGCCGCGGCGAGGCCGCCGAGCGTCGCCACGAGCGTCAGGTCGCGCGCCGAGACGGTGCCGCCTTCGAGCCAGGCGAAGCCCGCGACGAGCACGGCGAACGCGGCCAGCAGCGTCGCGACCCCACCCCGTCCGGGATCGAGCGCGGCCCAGGCGGCGAGCGCGAGCGCCGCAGCCGCCGCGGCGAGGGCGACCCTAGACGGCAACGCTCTCCCCGGAGAGAGCTTGTGTTGGAACAACACTAAGTCCCACCCGGCGGTCGGCCGGCAGGCCGCGGTCGTGCGTGGCGAGCAGGACCGCCTTCCCGGACGCCGCGTACTCCTGCAACCAGGCGCCGAACGCCGCCTTGCGCTCCGGATCGAGGCCCCGCGTCGGCTCGTCGAGGACGAGCACGTCCGGCTCCGCGACCGCGACGGCAGCCAGCGCCAGGCGCTCGCGCTCGCCGCTCGAGAGGTCGCGTGGATGACGGCGTGCCGCCCAGCCGAGCCCGACCTGGTCGAGCGCGGCCTGAGCCCGCTGTTCATCGCCGTTCACGGCCAGCGCGACCTCGTCCAGCGCCGTCTCCTTGACGAGGTAACGGCCCGGATCCTGGGCGAGATAGCCGGGCCGTCCGCGCAGCTCGAACGTGCCCTCGTCCGGTGCCAGCAGCCCTGCTGCGATCCGCGCCAGCGTCGTCTTCCCGGACCCGTTTGCCCCCTCGAGCGCGACGATCTCGCCGCGCCGGAGCTCGAGGTCGACACCGGTCAGCACGGGCATCGCCTCCCGGTAGGCGAACGAGATCCCGCGCAGCGCGAGGGCGATCTCCCCCGGACAGGCTTGTGTTGTTTCAACACAAGCGCTCGTATAGCCCGGGCGCTCGGCGGCCAGCCATTCCTCCGCCTCGGGTCGCGGCGCGTCGAGCAGGACGCGGCCGCCGTCGAAGAAGACGACGCGTGTGGCGAGCTCGAGCGCACGCGCGACGCGGTGCTCGGAGAGGACGACGGCCGCGCCCAGCTCCCGCACCGCGCCCAGGAAGAGGGTGGCCGCGTCGGGGTCGAGCTGCGACGTCGGCTCGTCGAGCAGCAGTAGCTCCGGCTCGAGCGCGAGCGCCGACGCGAGGCAGACTCGCTGCAGCTCGCCGCCCGAGAGCTCGAAGGTCTTCCGTCCCCAGAGGTGGAGCGCGTCGACTGACGCGAGCGCGCGCTCGACGCGCGGCCAGATCTCGGCGGGAGCGACGCCGAGGTTCTCGAGCCCGAACGCGACCTCGTTCGCGACGACCGTCATCACGACCTGGTCCTCCGGATCCTGGAAGACCGTCGCGACCGTCCCGGCGAGCTCGGCCGGCCGCGTGACGCGCGTGTCGAGACCCGACACGACGACCCGGCCCGAGAAGCGGCCGCCGTGGAAGTGCGGCACGAGCCCGGCCAAGGCCCGCAGCAGCGTCGACTTCCCGGAACCGGAGGGCCCGAGCAGCGCCACGACCTCGCCCGCCTCCAGCTCGAGCGAGACCTCGCGCAGGGCCGGCGGCGCGGCCGGGTAGGCGAACGAGAGGTCGACGACCGACGCTAGAGCCACAGCGCCGCCATCACGACGAGCAGAACGGCCCCTGGGAGCGCCAGCCGGTCGCGCCCGCTCCACGGCGGCCGCGGCGCCCGCGTCGTCCCCGAACGGCCGAAGCCGCGCGCCTCCATCGCCTCCGCCAGCCCGGTCGCGCGCTCGAGCGAGCCCGCGACGAGCGGAGAGAGGAGCGTCGCGTAGCCGCGCGCCCCTTCCAGCCGGACGCCTCTCCCCCGCACCGATGCGGCGAGGCCCGCGGCATCCCGTTCCAGCGACGGCACGAGCCGTGTGGCGAGCGCAACGGCGAGCGCCGACCGCCGGGCCGCGCCGGCGGCCGCCACGAGCCGGTCGTGGTCGAGCAGCAGTGCGTACGCGGCGAAGGCGAGCCCGAGCGCGGAGAGCCGAAGCGCGTTCAGCGCCGCTTCGGACAGCTCGGTCGTCGTCACGTCGAGTGGGCCGAGCACGGGCACCGTCGGCCCCCCCCAGAGCAGGGTGCCGTCGGGAGACGACCAGAGGAACGGCGAGAGCACGAGCACCCCGAGCGCGCTCGAGAGCGCGCCGAACAGGTAGACCGCGCGGCGCTCGGACGGCGCGCGCAGGCAGACGATGAGCAGCACTGCCGCCAGCGCGGCGATCGCCCAGAGCCGGTCGGTCAGCAGCGCCGAGATGCCTGCGGCGGCGAGCAGCGCGGCTGCGGGCCCCGGGCTCATCGAATCCAGTACTTCCGCGTCAGATCGGGATCGCCGTGGACGACGACCCGGACGGGCTCGCCGGCCGTCTCGCCGAGCAGGACGGCCGTGGCGTAGGCCGGCCCGTCGCGCAGCTCGAGGACGTTCGCACCGGCGGGCACCGGTGTCCCGAGCGGCTCGATCGAGTCGGCACCGATCCTGCGCGCAAGCCTCGTCGCGCGCGCCCGGGAGCCCTCGAAGCGGACGACCGCCGGCCGCGTCCTCCCCTCGTACCCGTGCACGAACGGCTCCGGGAAGGCGCCGACCACGACACGCGCCTCCCCCTCCCGCTCCCAGCCGCGGTAGTCGAGCCAGGCGACGTCCCCGTCGCGCAGCCGGTACGAGGAGGCGCTGCGGTCGCCCTCGTAGCCGTTGACGAACCAGAACCAGTCGCGCTGCCCCTCGAGGCTGCCCGCGAGCCCGTCGATCGCCTGGACGTAGCGCCCGCCGTAGCGCGTGTCGAGCTCCACCTCGGCATCGAGCGCGCGCATCAGCGTCTGGCCCGCCTCGACCGTCGCCTCGTGGAGCACCTCCGCGCCGCGGTCACGTGTCACCCACAGCGTCGCCGTCCCCTCCTCCTCCGCTCCACCAACCTCTGTGGAGCCGCCGCAGCCGGCGAGGAGGACGAGGACGGCAAGCGCGGCCAGGCCGCGCCGGATCACTGCTGTGCGTTCGAGCGGACGGCACCCGGCGCGGTCGCCCGCACGAGCCCACCGTGCTTGCCGATGCAGGCGCGGCCGTTCCTCGTCCGGAAGCGCTTGCCGTCGGCGAGCAGGGTCGCGGTCGCGGCGCGAGTCCGCTTGCCGGCGTCGTTGACCGACTGCACGACGTAGCAGTTCGCCGGCAGCCGCTGGAGCTCGAGCGTCGGCGGCCCGCCGGCCGAGCCGAACGTGGCGTAGTACCAGAGGACGACATCGCCGTCCTTCAGGATCACCTTGTCCGCCCCGACGGGCGCCGAGACGCCGTTCACCTTGAAGGCCCAGCCCGAGCTGCCGGCCGCCGGGTACTTGCCGATCTGGCTGACGTAGTCGCCGAAGCTCGACGTCGTCATCCCGTAGTAGAACTCGCCGGCCGTGCTGGCCGCGTCGAGCGCCTGGAGCGCGTTGTCGGCGGTCACACGAGGCTGCACGGCGCCGAAGATCGTGGTCGTCCTGCCTTCGACGCGGATCTTGACGCTCGCGGCGAGCGCCGACGAGGTCAGGGCCACCAGGAGAAGCACCGAGAGAGCAACGAGTCTGCGAAGCACGAATCCTCCTTCCGCGAGGGGTTCGGGTCTGGGAGCGCGGCAGGTCTTCTGACTCGGGGCTCCCCCTCTGCGGCCTTCCCGGCCTGTCGGCCAGTGGCAGTTCCGCGTCGGGCGTCTCCCCTCACAGCGGCGGGACCGTCCCGGACTTGCACCGGGTTCCCTCACCGCGCTCCGTATGTGGGGCCGGAGCCTACCATGGCCCGATGCCGGTTCGACTCTGGGCTCCCGTCGTGCTCTGGGCGGCCGTCATCTTCGCCCTCTCCTCCGTCTCCGATCTCGGCACCGGCCTCGGGACGTGGGACCTCGTGCTGCGGAAGCTCGCGCACACGGCCGAGTTCGCCGTGCTGGGAGCGCTACTGCTGCGGACGCTTCGCGACGACTGGGCAGCGCTGGCGGCCGGCGTCGCCTACGCGGTCTCGGACGAGCTGCACCAGCACTTCGTCCCGGGCCGCGTCGGCTCGCCCCTCGACGTCGCGATCGACTCCGTCGGAGTCGCGGCGGGCCTGCTGCTCTGGCGGCGCTACCGCGCTCCGGCCGCGTAGATCCGCCGGACGATCTCCTCGATCTCGGTCTCCTCGATCGCGACGTCGAGCAGGCGCGCCTGCGCGGCGACGGCCGCGATCAGCTCCGCCGCGCTCGTCTCGTCGCGCCGGAACGAGAGCCACTGGCGCGGCCCCTCGACCTTCACGGTGCGCGCTCCCTCGACCTCGTGCGGCGGCGCCGGCTCCTCGAGGTCGACGACGAGCGTCCGCTCCCGTCCGTGCTCCCGCTTCAGCTCGTCGAGGCCGCCGTCCCAGATCAGCCGGCCGTGGTCGATGATCAGGAGGCGCGAGCAGAGCCGCTCGATGTCGGCGAGGTCGTGCGTCGTCAGCAGCACGGTGACGCCGCGCTCGCGGTTGACCTCGGCCAGGAACTCGCGCACGGCGGCCTTCGCGACGACGTCGAGCCCGATCGTCGGCTCGTCGAGGAAGACGATCTCGGGGTCGTGCAGCAGCGCCGCCGTCAGCTCGCCGCGCATCCGCTGGCCGAGTGAGAGCTGGCGCACGGGCGTGTCGAGGAACGGCCCGAGCGCGAGCAGCTCGGTGAAGCGATCGAGGCTCGCGGCGTGGCGTGCCGCCGGGACGCGGTAGATGTGCCGGAGCAGGTCGAACGAGTCGCGCAGCGGCAGGTCCCACCAGAGCTGCGAGCGCTGGCCGAAGACGACGCCGATCCGGCGGGCGAGGTCGATCCGCTGCCGCGACGGGTCGAGCCCGGCGACGCGGATGCGGCCGCCGCTCGGCACGAGGATCCCGGTCAGCATCTTCACCGTCGTCGACTTGCCGGCCCCGTTCGGGCCGAGGTAGCCGACGATCGTGCCGCGCTCGATCTCGAAGTCGATCCCGTCGACTGCGGCGACCTCTTTCCGCTCACGGCGGAGCCGGCCGCGCTTCACCCGCACCGAGAAGCGCTTCTCGACCGCCTCTACGAGGATCGCGGGCTCAGCCACCGGCGCTCCGGTAGTGGCGGACGGCGTTCTCCCAGACGAGCCGGGCGGCGACGGCGACGAGGACGGCGACGAGCGGCGAGGCGTAGCGGAGCGCGTCGGGCAGGCCGAGCTCGTCCGGGCGGTCGAGCACGTACAGCGCCGGGAAGTAGGAGACGAACGCGATCGGGATCACGAAGAGGACGAGGTTCCGCAACCAGCGCCCGAAGATCGTGATCGGGTACGCGGAGAGGAAGTTGCCGCCGTAGGTGAAGGCGTTCACGACCTCGATCGCGTCGACGATCCAGAAGGCGACCGTGGCGAGCGCGATCCAGACCCCGGTGTAGATCAGCGCGCCGCTGACGACGGCGAGCGGGATCATCGCGGCGCGGCCGAGCGTCCAGTCGACGTCGACCGCGACGAGCGCGACGATGAGCACGGCGATCCCCTGCAGGATCTTCCCGATCCGGCGCAGCGAGAAGTCGGAGGCGACGACCTGGAGCAGCGACGGCAGCGGCCGGACGAGGATCTGGTCGAACGTGCCGTCGCGGATCATCTGCGGGAAGAGGTCGAGGTGCCCGACCACGAGGTCGGTGAGCGCGAACGCGATCGCCGCGATCCCGTAGAGGAGCGCCACCTCCTCCACCCGCCAGCCGTCGAGCTGCGCGACGTTCTCGAACAGCACGAGGATCATCACGAAGTCGAGCAGCGTCAGGAGAGCCGACGCGACGATCTGGAGAGCGACCGAGGTCCGGTACTCGAGCTGCCCGCGCGCGCGGGCGCCGATCAGCCGCAGGTAGTTGCGCCCCAGCTCAACCACCCTGGACGACCAGCATTCGCGTGCCCGCGGCGAGGACGAGCCGCCCCGCGAGCCGCAGCGCGCCCGCCCACGCGAGCTGCAGCGCGAGCACGCCCGCGATGCTGCCGCCGAGCGGCGCGCCGACGTAGATGTCGATCGGCGCCTGCAGCATCGCCGCGAACGGCAGCGCGCGCGCGATGTCCCCGAACGGCTCGGGAAAGAACGAGAGCGGCACGATCAGCCCCGACAGCAGGTGCGCGACCGTCAGCGCGAGCAGCGCCGGCCCGCGGTAGTCGAGCAGCCAGAACGCGGTCAGGTTGACGAGGAAGCGGACGCCGAAGCTGACCGTGATCGCGATGCAGACGCTGAGCCCGAACGCGAGCCAGCGCACGGCGTCGGCCGGAATCGTCACGTCGAACAGCAGCGCGCCGAGCAGGAACTGCGGCACCGCCCGCCAGAGCGCCTGGTAGGCGGCGCGGCCCACGTCCTGGGCGAAGAGCGCGCGCTGGAGGTCGACGGGCCGGTAGAGGTCGGTGGCGATGTCGCCGCTGCGCACGCGCAGCGCGAGCTCCGTCCAGCTCGGCCCGAAGCTTGCGACGATCGAGAGCAGGCCCTGCGCGAGCCAGACGTACGCGAGCGCGTCGCGCACGTCGTAGCCGCCGACCTCGGCCCGCTGGTCGTAGACGGCGAGCAGGATGTAGGCGATCAGGAAGCCGAAGAAGACGTTCGTGAACAGTCCCGCGGCCGTCGCGCCCGGGTAGGCGGCGTACCGGCGGTAGCCGCGTCGGGCGAGCTCCCAGTCGAGGCGCACGCGCTAGATTCTGCTCATGGACCCGAAGGAGATGCCCGACCGCCAGTTCGAGGCGGTGCTGGCGCGCCTCGACCGGATCGCGGACGAGCTGGCGCGGCTCAACCGCCAGCAGGAGAACGCCGAGGGCTTCCAGCTCATGGCCCGCGAGCTGCGGAACCTGAACGAGTCGCTGAACGCGCTTGCGTACGCGGCGCTGGGCCAGAGCCCGCGCGTCCGGCGCGCCAAGTAACAGACTGTTACTTGGGATCGTCCGGCGGCTCCAGCAGCTCGAGCACCGCGTGGGGCGGGCGTCTCTTCAGCGCCACGTCGAGCAGGATCTTCCCGGCGGTCGGCGCCAGGCCACGGCGGCGGTGCTCGTGGACGAGGACGCGCACGCGCTCGTAGCTCGGACGCGACAGGCCCGCCCCACCCGCGAATGCGGCGACGCGGCGATAGACCTCGGCGATCGGAGCAGCGCCGTCGTCGAGCTGCTCGATCGCGGCCAGCAGCGTTGCTGCGATCCGAGGGGCGGAGTCGGGCACGCCACCTACTGTCGCCGGCGAACGATCACAGCTCTGGCACGAACCCGTGCCAATCTCGCCAAGTAACAGTCTGTTACTTGGCGAGCGCGGCGACGTAGCGCTCGGCCGAGCGGCGGACGACCGCGCTGCCGTCACGGGGGCCGAGCCGGTTCCACCAGGCGCCGAGGATCCGCTCGAAGGGCCACGCCTCGAGCGCGGCCGCGATTCGCTCGACCTCCACGGCCGGCAGCGGGATCAGGTTCGGGTAGCTCCACATGAAGC